>CABXZZ010000037.1 GCA_902516825.1 uncultured SAR116 cluster alpha proteobacterium | reverse complement strand
GGTTCTGTCATTTTCCAACAATATAGATGTTGCAGAGCCAGGTGTTTGGGTGTTGGGCTACTTACCAGAGCAACAGATTACGCAACTTGTTGATTTTGCAGTAGCAAGGGGAAAACATAATTTTGGAATTTTAAGCTCTAACTCACAACTTGGAAATAAAATAACCAATGCTGCTATAGGCCAATTAGCTGAATATGGTCTATCAGCGAGAACAGTCTTCAAATTGGACAATATTCCTCGGATGGAACAAGAGGAACTGCTAAGGCAGATTAAAAAATTCACGAAATATGTGGATAGCAGTAAAGACCCACTTACTCTTCCGCCACCGGCATATGATACAGTAATCATCGCTGGAAACACAGATTTTATCTTACAGGTCGCACCCATCCTCTCTTATTATGATCTTGGACCCGATAGAGTTTTATTTATGGGAATTGATAAATGGAACCAGCCCAAAATATTAAATGAGCCGTCCTTGCAAAAATCCGTTTTAACACTCCCAAAAAGGCCTTCAGAAGAAAAATTTAATAAAGTTTGGCAAGCTGAATTTGCGTTTGAATCGAACGATCTTGCAAAGATATCATTTGATGCAAGTGCCCTTGTGATAGCTACATCGGTAGCTAATTCAACTATTTCGTTGTCAGATGATCTTGCAAACCAACCAGGTTTTATAGGGTTTAGTGGACAGTTTAAAATGTCACAATTTGGACTAACAGAGCGCGTATTTGAAATAATGGAAATATCAGATAACCTACTTGTTCAACCATCAGTTCAATAACTTTGATATGATAGAATTGAGGTGCACCCTGCCTTTAGGTGTGACTTTAATATGATTCTTATGTAAATCAATTAAGTTGTCTTTTTTGAATTGTTGTAGCCAATTTAAGTTAATAAGCTTCTCTTTTTCAAAAAACCAATCTGGCATATCTATTCCAGATGATAGCCTGAGGCCCATTAAAATAATTTCTCTCATGAATTCTGCTTTATCTTCTTTGTTATGAATATCAACACCATGTTGGTTATCTTGAATAGCGCTCAACCACCCCTCAGGGCTTCGTCTAGTTTGACTATGCAATCGTTGATTTTCTGGAAGCGTAAATCTGCCGTGCGCCCCAGGGCCTATTCCAAGCCAGTCTTGGGAGTTCCAATATATCAAATTATGCCTACAGTAAGCATCTGGTTTTGCATAGTTTGAAATTTCATATGTCTCAAACCCATTTTTAAACATTATACTTGTGGTTAATTCATATAAATCAGCCATAATTTCGTCATTGCATGTTAGGATTTCTCCTTTTTTACTGCGAGTATAAAACTGTGTTCCGCGTTCAATTGTTAGCTGATAAGCAGAAATATGAGATAAACCCAATTGTAAAATTTGTTCAAGCTCATCCATCCATCCACAAGCTGTTTGTTCAGGCATTCCGTAGATAAAGTCAGCTGAAACATGGGTAAAGAGTCCCGTGGCTGCACTCAAAGCATTATGAACGTCTTTAATACTATGTAATCTTCCAAGGAAGTTGAGTGTTTTTGGATTCAAAGATTGAGCGCCAACAGAAATTCTATTGATGCCAGCAGATTTGAAAGAGGCCAATTTTAGAGTTTCGGTTGAAGACGGATTTGCTTCCGCTGTTATTTCAACATCTGAAGCAACTGAAAATAATTTATTAATTGTCTCCAAAATTTCTTCAATAATAGATATGGGCATTAAAGTTGGGGTTCCACCGCCAAAGAAAACTGAATTTACTTCTGTGGGGTTTTTTGCTTTTTCTTGATATAGTCTGGCCATCCAACGTAGCTCGGATATATATGCTTTCTTCCAATTATTTACGTCAACATCTTTTTTGACATGTGAATTAAAATCGCAATAAGGGCATTTAGAAACGCAAAATGGCCAATGGATATATATTCCAAATCTATTTGGGGGTGGGTTCACTGCTGAAAGCATGTGCTTAGCAATTTTCGAAAAGCGATTGAGCGATGGCTCATAGCATGCTTTTCTATGGGATCCATTTCACCAAAGCTTTGAGTATATCCATTAGGTAAAAACATAGGGTCATACCCGAACCCTTTTTTTCCTCGTGATGGCCAGATAAGCTCGCCTGCTAAAATACCCTCAAAAGTTTCACACTCACCATCAGGCCAGCACAAGCTAAGGGCACAGTGAAAATGGGCAGTTTTATCATATTGACCACTCATTAATAGAGCATCTGCGACCCGCTTCATTGCACTGTCAAAATCCTTATTTTCGCCTGCCCATCTAGCGGAATAAATACCAGGCGCCCCACCAAGTGCAGAAACAGAAAGACCACTATCATCTGCAAGTGCAGGCAACTTAGCTGCAGTGGCCGCAGCCTTTGCTTTAAGTTCAGCATTCTCAATAAAGGTTTTACCTGTTTCTTTTGGCTCTGGTAACCCTGCCTCACTCGCGGAGATCACACACACTCTCAGCGGAGAGAGCAGGTTAGTTATCTCACCAACTTTGCCATCATTATGGCTCGCAATTACAATTTTTGACTCAGTAAACTGTCTTGCCATTTTTCTATGGCCTATCCAGACGTGTTGCATTCATTTGCTTATCGAATAAAATAGCACATCCTTGTTGCGCAAGTAGCCACATGTCGTCGAAACGGGATTTATCAAAAGGTGTGCCTTCCGCTGTTGCCTGAAATTCGACGACTTGATTACTTGCTGTCATTACAAAATTAGCGTCTGCTTGTGCTGTGCTATCCTCTGCATAATCAAGGTCTAACACTGCCTGATTATTATGAATGCCACAAGAAATAGCAGCCACCTGCTCGATAAGAGGCGAAACGGCTATTTTTCCTTGGAGCAGAAGGTTTTCAATAGCAACTGCTAATGCGACCCAACCGCCAGTAATGGCAGCAGTTCTAGTGCCACCATCTGCTTGCAAAACGTCGCAGTCAATTATCACTTGTCTTTCACCTAACTTGGATAAATCCGTTACTGCCCGAAGAGAGCGGCCAATAAGGCGCTGAATTTCCATAGTTCTGCCAGACTGTTTTCCTTTATGTGCTTCTCTATCCATTCTGCTGTGAGTGGAGCGTGGAAGCATCCCATATTCTGCTGTAACCCAACCGCGCATTTGCCCTCGAAGGAAAGGCGGTACTCTTTCCTCTATGCTAGCGGTGCATAAAACATTTGTATCACCAAATTCAACCAGGCAGGAACCTTCTGCATGCTTTGCAAAATGGGGTGTTAATTTGACGTGACGTAATTCGTCTAAGGCACGACCGGAAGGTCTGGCAGTCAGGTCTATAGAATGGTTCATATTAACTCTTATATTTATTTTATCGGTTTTTTAAAATAGGGGTGATATGCTAATGAGGCAAGCTAAACTAGCTAAACTAAGATTAAACCTTGTTCCATTATAGGTTTGCCATACAGGAAATGGACGATGAATAAAACAAATCACCTTGCTTTTCTGAATAATCGTTCTCATACAATTTTTAATCAGATTGTAACGAGTTATCTTGAAACAGGAACCGCCGTTGGTTCTGCTAAGCTCTCACAAAGTAGAGGCGGTGATTTTTCATCTGCTACCATTCGATCTATTATGGCGGAGCTTGAAAACGCAGGGTTGCTGTATCAACCTCACATATCAGCGGGTCGTATCCCCACACATGCTGGGTTGCGACTTTTTGTTGATGGACTCATGGAAATGAGAGGAGAGCTTACAAAAGAAGAACAGCTCTCAATTGACGATGCCTCTCAATCAAAAGGCTTAAGCGTCTCTCAGGTTTTAGATAATGCAACACATGCGCTATCTGGCTTGTCAAAATGCGCCTCTTTAGTTGTTTCTCCAACTGAGGATTTAACGATAAATCATATAGAGTTTATTGAAGTGGGCGACCATAAGTTACTTGTAATACTAGTTTTTTCAAATGGTCATGTGGAAAACAGACTTATCTCAAAACCAAATTTCGTGCCGTCATCTGCACTTCAAGAAGCTACCAATTATATGAACTACTATTATCGAGGAAAATCTATCTTAGAAATAAATGCTCAAATACTTCAAGATTTAGACCATAACTCTAGTGAAATTGATACCCTAAGCTCACAATTAGTAGCCCAAGGTATCGCCGCTTGGTCTGATGGCGAAGGTGGTAACGATGCATCCCTAATATTGCATGGTCAGTCACATTTGCTGGCAGATATTAAAACTAAAAGTGATATTGACCAGCTTCGAGACCTCTTTGATGTTATTGAACTTAGAAAACAAATGCAGGAGCTTGTTGAAAAAGTAAGCTTTGCTCAGAGATTACAAATTTATATCGGATCTGAACATCCATTATTTGAGCATACAGGCTGTTCTATGGTCTTGTCCCCATATCGCGATATTAAACATAACATTATAGGTGCGATAGGTGTTATTGGGCCAAGACATATGAATTACGCTAAAATCATTCCAATGGTTGATTATACATCCGAGGCTATATCTCGTTTTCTAAAGTAGAAAAAATAATGCTACCTAAGAGTCATGAGTTTAAATTTAATAAAAATCGAGCTTGCCCCTTGGCAAGAAGCAATGTAATTCCCAAATACTTCTCAGTTGTTTCATGAGAAAATTCGGGATTGATATGCCAGATAAAAAAATACCATCACCAGAAGATGTCGCACGCGAACAAAACCCTTCGCCAGATAATGAAGAACAGTTAAATAGTCCCCCGGCAGAAAATAACGCTGAGGGATCAGTTGAAGGGTTGTTGCCTGATGAAGATGTACAGGAAGAAATAGATTCTTCAGATGCTGTAGATGAGATGAAGGATCAGCTTTTGCGAGCTCTTGCAGATGTAGAGAATATGCGCCGCCGCAGCGAGCGAGATGTCGCGCAAGCCAATAAGTATGGGCATATGTCATTTGCTCGTGACTTGCTCTCTTGTTTTGATAATTTGTCACAGGCAGTCTCTCTTGTACCGGAAGACAAAAGCAATTTTGACGAGAATTTAAAAAATATACTGGTTGGGGTAGAGATGATTTCAAATGAAATTGAATCTATTTTGAAGCGGCACCACATTACTAGGGTTAATCCGATTGGTGAGAAGTTTAACTATAATCATCATCAGGCCATGTTTGAAGTTCCTAATAACGAAGTAGAGGCTGGAATGGTTGTGCAGGTTGCACAACCAGGATACTTGCTCCATGAAAGACTTATTCGCCCAGCGATGGTTGGCGTCTCGAAAAAAGATATCTCGAAAGAGACAGAAGGAAGCGGTTCTTTCGATAAACAGGCGTAAAGGAAAATTTTAGGCTGTCTTTTCAACCTAATAGTCTTGCATGCAGACAAACAGCACTTATATGTGCTCTAGATGTGGATTTTTAATAGCTAAAATATCCCTTCCTGAAAGAATAGATATTTTAAAAGGAATAAAAAAATGGGTCGCGTAATTGGAATTGATTTAGGAACGACAAACTCCTGCGTTGCTGTTATGGATGGCAAGGCACCTAAAGTAATCGAAAACGCCGAAGGAAGCAGAACCACACCATCTATGGTTGCGTTTCTTGAGGACGAGGAACGGGTGGTTGGTCAAGCCGCAAAAAGGCAGGCTGTAACCAATCCTGAAAAAACAATCTTCGCTGTTAAACGGCTTATAGGGCGCCGATCCGACGACGCAACAACGAAAAGCTTTGCAAATCTGGTTCCTTTCAAAATAAAGCCAGCAAAGAATGGCGACGCATGGATTGACATTGACAGCAAGGAATTCTCGCCCTCTGAAATCTCTAGTTTTATTCTTCGCAAGCTTAAAGAAGACGCTGAAAGTTACCTTGGAGAGACAGTAGATCAAGCGGTAATTACAGTGCCCGCTTATTTTAATGATGCGCAAAGACAAGCTACAAAAGACGCGGGGAAAATAGCGGGACTTGAAGTTTTAAGAATTATCAACGAGCCAACCGCCGCCGCACTTGCTTACGGCTTAGACCAAAAAGAATCAGGTATAGTGGCTGTGTTCGATTTGGGTGGAGGCACGTTTGACGTTTCTATTTTAGAGATAGGTGATGGCGTGTTTGAGGTTAAGTCAACCAATGGCGACACTTTTCTTGGTGGAGAAGATTTCGACCAAGCTATTATCGATTTTCTGGCGGATGAGTTCAAAAAAGAGACAGGAATAAATCTACGAGATGATAGAATGGCCTTGCAGCGTTTAAAAGAGGCTGCAGAAAAAGCAAAGATAGAATTATCAAGCGCAGTTCAAACAGATGTTAACCTGCCATTCATAACAGCAGACCAGTCTGGTCCTAAGCACTTAAACGTCAAAATGACCCGTTCTAAGCTTGAAGGCCTTGTCTCCGGTTTGGTGGAGAGAAGTCTTGAGCCGTGCCGAAAAGCACTGAAGGATGCAGGACTTGTTGCGTCTGAAATAGATGAAGTGATTCTAGTTGGCGGTATGACAAGGATGCCTAAGATTGTTGAAACAGTTGAGAAATTTTTTGGTAAGGAACCACACCGCGGTGTCAATCCAGATGAAGTCGTGGCATGTGGAGCCGGTATTCAAGCGGGGGTTTTAACAGGCGATGTTAAAGATGTACTTCTATTGGATGTTACCCCTCTTTCTCTTGGTATTGAAACATTAGGCGGCGTGTTTACAAGGTTAATCGATAGAAATACAACGATTCCTACAAAGAAAAGTCAGGTGTTTTCTACAGCAGATGATAACCAGTCGGCCGTAACAATTTCGGTTTGTCAAGGTGAGCGAGAAATGGCGGGTGATAATAAGCCTCTTGGTCAATTTAACCTTGAGGGTATACCAGCAGCGCCGAGAGGTGTGCCTCAGATTGAGGTTACATTCGATATTGATGCTAATGGAATAGTTAAAGTTAGCGCCAAAGACAAGGCTACAGGAAAAGAACAAATCATTTCGATCAAAGCGTCTGGTGGATTAGAAGAAGAAGAGATCGATAAAATGGTTAAAGATGCCGAAATTTATGCCGAAGATGACAAAAAGCGAAGAGAGACAGTCGAAACACGAAATCAGGCGGAAGCATTAACGCATACAGCAGAAAAGACACTTTCTGATCTTGGTGATAAGGTAGAGGAAGGATTGAAATCTGAAGTACAAGCTGCAATAGCAGATGTTACCTCCGCCTTAGAAGGCGAAGACGAAATACTGATTAAAGAAAAAACAGAGGCCCTTTCAACAGCAATGATGAAACTTGGAGAGGTGGCGTACAGTAGTGAATCTGCTGGTTCTGATGCAAATTCTGCCTCAGACGACGGTACAGGCGAGACATCTAATGAAGTGGTTGATGCAGAGTTTGAAGAAATTGACGATGAAGACGAAGATATAAAGAAAGCAAACTAGTGTTTATTAGCTGAAGGCCATGCGCATTTTATCTCGCTCGAGATATTGTGCACATGGTTGTTTCGTTTTCAGACTTTTTATAAATAAATTAAGTCTAACTAAAGTTGGTCAACCGATATGGCAAAGCGAGATATTTACGAAGTTCTAGGCATCAGCCGTGATTCAGATGATAAAGATATAAAATCTGCGTATCGTAAGTTAGCGATGCAGAACCATCCGGATAGAAATCCAGATGATGAGGTTGCAGCAGAGCGTTTTCGCGAGGCCTCAGAGGCATATGAAATCTTAAAAGATCCCCAGAAGAGAGCGGCATATGATAGATTGGGGCACGCAGCATTTGACCAGTCCAGTGGCGGTTTTGGTGGTGCTGGCGGATTCTCCTCAACGGGTGGATTTGGAGGCGGTGGTTTCTCTGACATTTTTGAACAGATGTTCAGTGAATTTTCCGGTGGTTCAAATGAGGGTAAGCAGGGCCGAAAGGGTACTGACCTTAGATATGACTTATCTGTCTCGTTGGAAGATGCGTTTGCAGGGTGTAATCAGGATATACAGATTACGGTGTCTGCTATTTGTGATGACTGCGCCGGAACAGGTGCTGCTAAGGGAAGTAAGCCTGTAACATGTACACATTGTGGAGGTCATGGAAAGGTACGTGCGCAGCAAGGATTTTTTACTATCGAAAGGACTTGTGGTGCGTGTCAAGGCGTAGGTGAAACAATATCAAATCCATGTAAATCTTGCCGTGGAAAAGGCAGGGTACAGAAAATAGAAACATTGTCTGTAACTGTACCTGCAGGTGTAGATACAGGTACAAGGATTCGTCTGTCGGGAAAGGGAGAGGCGGGATTAAGAGGAGCACCATCTGGAGATTTGTATATTTTCATTTCGGTCGACGAGCACTCAATTTTTCAACGTGATGCCGACACCCTTTACGTAAAAGTTCCTGTTCCAATGGTTACAGCAGCTTTGGGTGGTTCGATAGAGGTGCCGACATTAAGCGGGAAACTAACTAAACTTAAAATTGACGCTGGTACCCAATCAAGTCGAAAGTTTAGGATGCGTGGCAAAGGCATGCCAGGTCTTCGTGGTAATAGAACAGGGGATCAGATTGTTGAAATCCACGTGGAGACTCCAACAAAACTTACCCAGGAGCAAAGGCAATTATTAAAAAGTTTTGATGAGAAAGGTGACGTTTCTCCAGAGACTGATGGCTTTATGAAACGGGTTAAGCGCATATTTGGAAATGGCAGCGCCCTCTAGCCAGTAAACTGTTTCCCTGCTAACACTTAAAAAAACAATTGATAGGAAAAAGATGTCTGCTCCAATTAAAGTTGCAATCCCTGGTTTTGGTGGGCGCATGGGACAAATGATTGCAAGTCTTATTCAAACTGAAAAACAGTTTGTGATATCAGCGGCGACTGAAGCGCCTAATTCCAACTTAATTGGTCGAGATATTTCTCAGATTTTGGGTATTCAAGAGACAGGCATAGAAATATCCCCCTCACCCGAAATGTTGGGCAGAAATAGCGATGTTATTATCGATTTTACGTGTCCCGAAGCCACAATTGAACATTTGAAAATAGCGCTTGAAACAAACACATCGATGGTAATTGGCACAACTGGCTTCAACAAGGCGCAGGAAAAACAAATAGAAGATGCAGGTAGACAGATTCCTATTATCTATTGTGCAAATACGTCAATCGGGGTGACACTTTTACTGCAACAGGTAAAAACAATTGCTTCAATATTAGACGAGAGTTGGGATATAGAAATTCTTGAGACCCATCATAACCAAAAAGTTGATGCACCATCTGGAACTGCACTGGCCTTAGGTGCTGCGGCAGCTAGAGGACGGTCTGTATTGTTAGGCGATGTTCGTGACAGTGGACGAGATGGGATCACGGGGCCACGAAAACAAGGTGATATCGGGTTTTCAGTTGTTCGGGGCGGTGATATTGCTGGCGAGCATTCGGTTATATTTTTTGGAAAGAATGAACGTATTGAGCTAACCCATAAGGCAAATGACAGAGTTGTATTTGCCAGAGGAGCTTTGAAGGCCACCCAATTTATTGTAAGTAAATTAGGTCAACAAGTCTTAAACGGTTATTTTACAATGGATGATGTATTAGGCTAGACTACTCCGCGCATACGCTCAAAACTTTCATTTAATGCATCTGCAAGAGAAGATTTTTCTGTTGGGGGCAAGAAAGAGCCTATTTCCACTTGATCTGAGTGATAACTAAGTATGAGTTTATCTGACCACCCATTTTCTTTTATACATCTTGCTTTTACCCAAGGTGAAGAGATGTTAAAATAGTTCGAAACTCCTTGCCAGCTTACTTTTTCAACAGAGGTTTCCTTTGGCATTATAGAAATTTTCTCAAACTTTCTGCCAGCGTTATAATTCATCCGGAAGACAAGCCAAACCAAACCTATCTCGATACCGAGAAATCCAATGACTGGCCAAGCACCCAGAGAATAAAATAATAATGATAGGATAAATATTAATCCGATAAATCCCATCATGAGATATAAATATCCACGACTGCCAAGGGAGCGATATGGCCACAACGTAATTGTTATAACCTCTTGTTTGCTATCTAGATCTTCAAGATGCCAATGTGTTTTCCAAGGATTATTATCCATATTTTTTGCTTTCCTATTATTTGCTCTATATATCTATCATAAAATCTGGAAAAAAAAGAATGGTATCTAAAGCTTTATCAAAACCACGTAAAATATCTTTAGTGAATATAGAACATCTATTTCAGATATTATCAAAGGCAAACCCAAGTCCCAAAACGGAACTAAAGTTTACTAGTCCTTATACTCTTCTTGTTGCAGTCGTCTTATCTGCGCAGGCAACAGATGTAAGTGTGAACAAAGCAACAAAAACGCTATTTCAAAAAGCACCTACTCCGGAAGCTATGGTAAAATTAGGAATTCCCCAGATTAAAAAACAAATCAAAACGATTGGTTTATATAATACAAAGGCTGAAAATGTTTTTAAACTATCGCAGATTCTAATTGATAAACATAACAGCTCTATTCCAAGAGATAGAAATTTGCTTCAGGGATTGCCAGGTGTTGGCCGTAAAACAGCAAATGTTGTAATGAATGAGGTTTTTGGCGCTCCAACAATTGCGGTAGATACGCATATCTTTAGAGTAGGAAACCGAACGGGACTTGCTCCAGGAAAAACCCCAAATGATGTGGAAAAGGAATTACTTCGACGCGTTCCAGAAAAATGGAAAAAAGGAGCCCATCATTGGCTAATCTTGCATGGTCGCTATATTTGTAAGTCAAGAAAACCTGAATGTAGCAACTGTTCAGTTTCTCATTTATGCACTTTTAAAGATAAAATATTCAGTTAAGAAGAAAAAAGCTCATTTAAGAATTTAATGCTGGAGTAAGTTCAGATTCGCAGGCTTGTTCATTAATTATATCGCCTAGCATCTTTGCTCGTATTTCAATAAACGTTACTTTATAATCATATTCGCTTTGTTTTAAAAAAAAGTCGATAATACATTGACCAACATCATACTGCCATAATTCCATTTGCCCATTACGGAGCACGAAATTTGGCATTCCCATGATGGATCTAAGTGCTCCACCTTCAGAACTTAGCAACGCACCAATTCTTATACGCTCTAGTGGTGGGGGTGCATAAATGGAAGATGGCATCGTAATTAAAGAAGCGATTTCGTTACTAGTTAGAGGTTCTGGTAACAATGGGATTCCGCCCTGAGTCTTTAAATCATTGTCAATAAGGTCTGCGTTTTGTTCTGTGTTCTTATCGACGGCCTTTTCAGATATATTTTCTGGCAAGGAGCTAGCCTCTTCAAAGGCCTTAGCTATTTCAGTTTTTTCAGTGACCACTGCGTTATTTAAATTTGTTTCAGTTTGGTTAGTTTCAGGTAAAAGAGCTTGTTTCATTTCCGGTTCTAGTTCTATTGGCTCTGATACTTGCTTACTTTGCTTAACCTCCAACAGACCATTTTCCTCGGTCTGGATTTCTAGTTGCGCATCGTTAGTTTGAGTTATCTCCTCTCGCATGACAAAGTGCGTCTTAGCAATTGTAAACACAGGTTTTTCTCTGTTCACAGACAAGTCTTGGCAAGCAACTAGTAACATAGCGACTAAAGAAATAGTTATTCGTGTAAGACGTGGTTTAAGAAAAGCAAATAACTTCTTCAAGTACATGGGCAGTCAGAGTGTTTCATATACGGCCATTGCAGCAGCATTTACAATATCATTTACTTGTGCGCCCATTTGAACAATCTGGAATGGGTGCTGTGACCCAATTAGCATTGGCCCAATGACAGATCCGCCACCAAGTTGTTGCATAAGCTTAAACGAAATATTGGCAGAGTGTAGGCCAGGCATTATTAAAATATTAGCAGGCCCTGTTAACCTACAAAAAGGATATCTCTGGTTTTGCAGCTCATAATTAAGTGCAACTTCTGCGCTCATCTCGCCGTCATATTCAAAATCAACACCAATTGAATCAAGTTTTTTGATGGCTTGAACAATATGGTCAGTTGAAGGACCTGACGGGTTGCCAAAATTGGAGAATGATAATAATGCAACACGTGGCGTGTGGCCCATTAATTTGGCTTGCTTTGATACTGAAATTGCTATTTGAGCAAGCTGCTCAGCAGTGGGTCGTTCATATATTGAGGTGTCACCAAGAAAAACAGTGCGACCTTTTGAAATAAGCATAGAACATGAAACAAATATTTGTTCGTCTTTCGAATCTATTACACGTTTAACATGCTCAAAGCTAACTTTGAATGAGCGAGTAACGCCGGTAACCATGGCATCAGCCTCCCCGTTTACAACCATGCATGCGCCAAAAATATTTCTATCTAGATTGACCATTCGCTGACAATCTCTATAGAGATAACCATCTCTTTGAAGCCTTTTATATAGCGATTCCGTATAAACATCATTCTGGTCCGATATTTTTGCATTTGTGACTGGTAAGTCATCAGCACCATCAAGTCCAAGTTGCTCGATGGCTTGTTTTATTCGGTGTTCTCGGCCAACAAGGATTGGTTGCCCATAACCATTATTTCTAAAAGCAAGTGCTGCTCTTATTACAACTTCTTCCTCGCCCTCTGCAAATACAACTCTGGCGTTTTTGGCAGAAATTCGTTCATAAATTTCTTGCAAAAATGACGCTGTTGGGTCAAGGCGTGCCGATAGTTCGTTTTTATAGGCTTGCATATCCTTTATGGGTTTTCGTGCAACACCCGTATCCATGGCTGCTTGTGCCACAGCACTAGAAATGGCAGATATAAGACGAGGGTCAAAAGGAGCGGGAATTATATAATCTCTCCCAAATTTGAGAGGTTGACCTGAATAAGCATTATTTACTTCATCTGGCACATCTTCTCTAGCTAGCATTGCGATTGCGTTCGCTGCAGCGATTTTCATCTCTTCATTAATTGCAGATGCACGAACATCCAATGCACCACGGAATATATAGGGAAAACCAAGCACGTTATTAACCTGATTTGGATAGTCAGAGCGACCAGTTGCAATAATTGCATCTGACCTTGCGGTCTTTGCATCCTCGGGTGATATTTCAGGGTTTGGATTAGCCATTGCAAAAATAATTGGCTCATCCGCCATTTTTCTTACCATTTCTTTGGTTACTGCTCCAGCAACAGAAAGTCCCAAGAATACATCTGCATCCTCGAGCGCTTCTTCAAGGCTACGAGCGTTTGTTTTTACAGCATGCGCAGATTTCCATTGATTCATTCCTTTTTCGCGACCTTGATATATCACGCCAGTTCTATCAACCAATATGATATTATTGTGAGGTACGCCAATGGCTTTAATTAGCTCAACGCAGGCAATTGATGCAGATCCAGCCCCATTACATACAACTTTGATATCTTTGAAATCACGTCCTGTTAAATGTAATGCGTTCATCAAACCAGCTGCTGTAATGATGGCGGTACCATGCTGGTCGTCATGAAATACAGGAATATCCATGATTTCACGCAAGCGCTGCTCTATAATAAAACATTCAGGTGCAGCTATATCTTCGAGATTAATGCCTCCAAATGAAGGCCCTAATAAGGATACAGCGTCTACAAATTTATCAGGATCTTCTGTATCGATTTCCAAATCGATGCCATCTAGATCAGCAAATTTTTTAAATAAAACTGCTTTTCCTTCCATTACTGGCTTTGATGCGACAGCCCCAATATTCCCTAGCCCCAAGACAGCTGTTCCGTTTGATATAATGGCAACAAGGTTTCCCTTTGCTGTGTAATCATAGGCAGTTTCAGGATCTTTGTTTATAATGAGACACGGCTCTGCTACACCAGGCGAATAAGCTAGTGATAAATCACGTTGTGTATTTAGAGGCTTAGTAGGGGTTATTTCAAGCTTTCCAGGCCTTCCGGTTGTGTGAAAAGCTA
>CABXZZ010000036.1 GCA_902516825.1 uncultured SAR116 cluster alpha proteobacterium | reverse complement strand
TTGAATTACCTTTTGTGTGAGCAAGCTTAACACGTTTTTTGTTGTTTTGAATTGGAAAACAATAATATATCGATTGCTAACAGCTTGAAAAATTAGTTCCTATATCGGTTTGTTGGACTGTGATAGCATTCTGGTGATGATCGGTAGAGTTCTTAAAGGAATATGTTTTGGAAACTAATTAAAAAGCGCCAGCCAGAAAAAGCGTAACCGGAATAGTAACACTGCCTGACATAATTAAATTTTTTTTTTTGTATTTGTAATTTATCCCTGCTTTTTTTCTTCTAAAGATTAACCAGCCTATATCATTGCTAAACCTAAGAGAATAAGTCCGCACATCATATTTGCATAAAGCCATAAGGTAGATTGTTTCATTTTTAACAGTCCTTTTTAGAAAATATCGTTTAATACATTGATAATATATAACTTCAAAAGAGGTGCCATTTAGGCTTAATTATGGTTTTATTATGATTTTATGGAACTTGGGGTCGTTTCATAAATAAAAATATATGAAAACAAAAAAACTACTTTATGGCTGAGCTTTAGCAATAAAAGCATCATTTCTGTACCCCTCTTTGCCATACGGAAATATATTTTCATCACAGGTATAAGTCATACCGCCAGCAGCACGAAGTATTGCGTCACCCGCCGCAGTGTCCCATTCCATAGTTGGTCCAAAACGAGGGTAGAAGTCTGCTTCCCCAGAGGCAACAAGACAAAATTTTAATGATGAGCCGGCGCGTATTGTTCTGTTCACGTTATGGGCAGAAAGCCATTCATCTGTTTTAGAATCGCGGTGTGAAATGCTAGCAATCGCAATCCGGTTTTCCTGCGTAAGTTCTCGAGGCAAGAGTGGTTGAAAACTATCATCCAGATATTCAAAAGCACCCTCATTACGAGCGCCAATAAACAACCTATTCAACGCAGGCGCTAGAATAATTCCCATTTCAGGATAGCTATTTCTAATCAGTCCGATGTTAACAGTGAAGCTACCAGAGCCATTTCCTTTTAGGAATTCTTTAGTCCCATCAAGAGGGTCAACTAGAAAGAAATCTGTGGGTGGTTCCAATAGATGACTTTGCACATTTTCTTCTGAAATAATTGGAATATGACTTCGGATACGTCTGAGAGCAGATAGCAGGATTTCTTCGGCTGCTAAATCGGCCTTTGTTACAGGTGAGCCGTCTTGTTTTATCTCAAATTCAGTCTGGTGACGATAAATTTCCATTATGGCTTTGCCAGCCAGTTGAACATCTGGAATCAACGATTTCGCAAGCTCTAAGTCTGAAACCATTTTTAATGATCACCTTTGTTTTTGCAGATTCGCTAAAGGGAATGTAAGCAACCAGCTGAATAGACACAGCATAGTAGCGCATGCAAGACAGGTAGGTAACCCCCCAAACTGATAGCTTACACCTGATAAAAATGTCCCTAATAATCTGCCAGCTGCATTTGACATATAATAAAAACCAACGTCCATAGTTACCCGTTCAGGTTCACTTAGTGCTAGAATAAGATAGGAATGCAAAGACGAATTAATGGCAAAAACAAATCCGAATATAAAAAGGCCTATAACAATGACATAAAACAGAGACATTTCTGATAGAGGATTTGCTGCTGTGAAAGCTGTCAACGTACCCAGAATTACAGCAAGAAACAGAACTGCCATTTTTGTTATTTGAATAATGGTGTAATGAGAGCGTGACGCAGAATTAAATAATTTTGGGGTTATCGCTTGGGTTGCGCCATATAGAATTATCCATAATGACATGAAGAAACCAATTTGGAAAAAAGCAGCTTTATTTTGAGAAGTGCTGCCATCTGATAAGATAGAATAAAAAAAGATCGGTACGCCCACAACAAACCAAACATCACGTGCACCGAATAAGAATAATCTTGCACCAGACAGCCAGTTTATATGACTATTAACAGAAAATACCTCCTTTAATTTTGTCGACTTATTTTTTGTTGTAAGACCAGAAGGCATTATAAAAACTAGTAAGAACAGAACGACGAGCAATAGTGCGACCAGTGACCATAAAGCGCTTGTAAAGCCTATAACAGTTAGAAGTGCTGCTCCAAGAAAGAAACCAGATCCTTTCACAGCATTTTTTGAGCCTGTCAGAAACGCAACCCACCTTAATAAAGTGCCATCGCTATCTGGGGCAAGCCATTTCACAGCACTTTTTGCACTCATTTTTGTTAAGTCTTTGGCAATCCCTGATAAGCCTTGTGAAATAACGACATAAGTAAAAGAAAAGCTAGCCAGCCCCGCACTAGATTGCAGCACCTCAGAATATAAAGCAAGGGCAGAGAGCGCAATGATTTGGAAGCCTAAACCTGCGTAAAGAGTAGTATTCAGACCAAATCTTGCCGCAATATAGCCTGCATATAAATTTGTTATTACACCCATAAATTCGTAAAGCAAAAATATGGTTGCAAGTTCTAAAGGTGAGAAACCAAGAAGATGAAAATGAAACAAAACGAGCATTCGAACAGCGCCGTCTGTCAGCATGAAGCCCCAATAAGCAAAGGTTACGCTGATATAAGCAGAAAGTGATTGCGATATTTTAGGGGCATTGCTCATCTAGATATTCAGTGCCAATCTTGCTTGCATAAATAGCGCAGAACATCCACAACTCTGCAGGCATATCCAAATTCATTATCATACCAGGCATATAATTTAACTTGTGTGTTGTTTATAACCATAGTTGACGGGGCATCTATAATGGCAGAGCGTGTGTCATTTACGTAATCTGCTGAAACTAATGAGCGTGTTTCATAACCAAGAATACCGTTGAGTTTTCCAAGAGACCATGATTTAAGATAGTGATTTACCTCTTCAACCGTTGTTTCTCGCACTACCTCGAATACGCAATCTGTAATAGAAGCGTTAAGAATTGGCACGCGAACAGCATGTCCGTTTAATCTGCCTTTTAACTCTGGATAAATTAGACTGATGGCAGTTGCAGAACCTGTTGTTGTTGGTATTAGCGAGTTTAAAGCAGAGCGGGCACGGCGCGTTTCGGTTGCTGGTTTGTCTACTATTTCTTGCGTATTTGTGACATTGTGCAGAGTGGTAATTGAACCATGTTTAATACCAATTTCTTCGTGAATCACCTTCACAATCGGTGCAAGACAGTTCGTGGTGCAACTTGCGGCTGTAATGATGTTATGTTGCGAAGGCAAATAATCTGTATGATTAATCCCGTAAACCACGTTTAATGCCTGACCCTCTTTAACAGGTGCAGAAACAAGCACTTTTCTAACGCCCTGTTCAAAATATGGTCCAAAATCAGCTTCGGTTTTAAATTTTCCAGTACAATCAATGACAACGTCAATTTTCTCGTTGTTTAAGCCAATTTTTGTTTGGTCAAACTCTTGTGATCTTCGAATCTCACGCCCATTTACGCAAAAGCATTCCGCATCTGTCTTGATATCGGCTGTCCATTTCCCATGTACGGTGTCAAATTCAAGCCATAAGGCATGTTGCTCTATACGCCCTACAGGTTCGTTAATCAAAACCAATTCTATTAGATTTTCCGGTGAATTATCCTGTAAATCTAGAAGCAAACGGGTGACAAGTTTCCCAATCCTTCCCAGTCCATTAATTGCTATTCGAGCCATCTTTTTCCATCTTATTGCGATGTTTTGAAGAGCTTTTTGACATCCTGAGAAATCTCAATTCTTTGTTCTTTGGCGTAGGCTTCGTGATTTTTCTCAACATTTGGAAGGTCATAACGATAATTAACCATGAGTCCAAATGATTCAGACAAGCCTTTCTGGGATAGGTTTCCAGCAAGGTTAATTCTGTCTAATAATGCTCCATTTCCAAGATGAAACCTGGCAACAGGGTCGTTAGGCTGTTCATCTTTTCTAGTCGAGTTCATAAAGTATCTACCTGCAGCTTCGATTAGTGTTTGCTCTTCTTCCTCTGAAGCTTCGGACCAGTCCACTTCAGCAAATCTTGCTAAAGTATTTGGTTCAGCTTTTTCTAGCCAGGTTGAAAAATAAGGTACAGGAGAAAGCGTTAGAAAATTTTTCAGGTTCGGGTACTCGCGCTGGAGAGCCTGGGCAACCTGTTTTATAAGAAAATTACCAAAAGAAATGCCGCCCAATCCTTTCTGGCAGTTCGAGATAGAATAAAAAATTGCGCAAGATGTGTCTGATGCATCTATCATTGGTCTGTCCGTTTCGAGAACTGTGTTAATTTGACCCGGGATTTCGCTAGTTAGTGCCACTTCGACAAAAATTAACGGTTCGTCTTCCATTGAAGGGTGGAAAAATGCAAAACACCGCCTGTCATCGGGAGCTAACCGAGAGCGCAAGTCATCCCATGACTCGATTTCGTGAACAGCCTCGTAAGCGATTATCTTTTCCAAAATATTGGCAGGTGTACTCCAATCAATAGGTCTCAATACCAAAAAGCTAGGGCTAAACCAATTACGCAACAAAGCTCTGAAACTTACATCAAGGCGCGCAAGAGAGGGGTCAGTACGGATAATAGTTAATAAATCAGAACGCATTTTTACTAATCTAACAGTTCCATGTGCGGTTGCGTTTAAACGGCGTAATAGCTCTGTCCATCCAGGCTCAACAGCACTCGTAATACGCATGAAATTTTCTGCATCTGGTATGTTCGAATAATTTTCTGCAGCAGACCGAAGCAAGGAAATATCAATATCGAGCTCAGTTGCAATTGTAATGAAAAGAGCTTGCTTTTGAGAAACATTCATCCCATCAAACATTCGCAGGAAATTATCAGCGTAGGCAATAGAAGATACCTCACCAACAGCCGTCATTACAGATGTTATCATCTCCTTTGGCTCATTACTAACTGCCATAGATGTCTGGTTTGAGAGCCCAAATCCCGCTTTAGACTTGCTCATAATGGTTTCTATTAGATCGTTAAAGAATTTCATTGGCTCCTCATTCCAGGTGAAATATCACAATATTATTACAGTTTTATTTTTATAACCTTTTTAACCTACTATTTTCCTTCAAAAATTGGAGTGCGTTTTTCCATAAAAGCTTTTCTTCCCTCAATATAATCGACACTCTCGAAACAGGCCATTACTTTTGCGTTGCACGCATCTAGGTCTTTTTCAGATTCTTCCAAGATGCATTGGTTTGCAATAAATTTTGTCGCCTCAATTGTTAACGGGGCGTTGGCAGCTATCATATGGGCTACTTCAACACAGTATGATGCTAGGTCTTTATCATTAATCACTTTATTCACAAATCCCATGGAAGCTACTTCCTGTGCAGAAAACCGCCTTGCAGTGAAAAAAACTTCTTTAGTGAATGCAGGCCCCACAATTTGCACCAGTCTGTTCACACCCTCGTATTCGTATCCAAGTCCCAGTTTAGCTGCAGGTATAGAAAACTGAGAGGCAGTTCCACAGAATCGTATATCACAGCTTGCAGCTAACCCAACTCCGCCGCCAATACAAAAGCCGTTGATTTGGGCAATGGTTGGTTTTGGAAAGTTTGCTACACCATCATATACTTTTTTTGTCATTTGATTATATTCTGTTACGGCTTCCTTGCCTGCTCGCTCGTTCTCAAATTTAGAAATATCTGCGCCAGAAACAAAAGATTTCCCCCCTGCACCAGAAAGCATCAAAACCCTCACGCTTTGGTCTGTCGCTAGTATATTAATAGCTTCATTAACAGCAGTCCACATCTCTAAAGATACAGCGTTCCTTTTCTCTGGCTGATTAAAAATAATATGTGCAATCGGGCCCTCGCGGCGTTGCAAAATTTTATCTGTCATTATATTTACCCTGTTACAAGTGTTCAAATATATTTATTGTCTCGCAGATGATTTATCTCACTTTGTTCGAAGCCGAGCTCATTTAAAATCCTATCAGTATGCTCACCAATTAAAGGAGCGGCTTTATCTAATTTACTGGGCGTTCTGGAAAGAGATAACGGTTGAGATAAAACCGGTATTTCTTTTGAAAGAGAATTTGTGACAGGTTGACTAATTTGTAAATGGCGTATTTGAGGGTCGGCAAACATCTCGTCTATCGAATAAATAGGTCCACATGGAACACCTTCATCGTTTAATATGGCAATCCAGTGCGAAGTTGTCTTTGTTTGAGTACATTCGTTTATTTTATCACCAAGCTTTAGCCTGTTTTGCGAGCGTGCGTGAGCTGTTGAAAATTCTGGCGCTGCTATCCATTCAGCATGACCAAGTGCTATGGATAGCTTATTCCAAATTACCTCACCTGAAGCAGCTATGTTTATAAATCCATCTTTGGTTTTGAAAACACCTGTTGGGATGGATGTAGGATGATTATTTCCAGCTTGCTCTGGAATCTCGCCATTCATTGCGTAACGTGCAGCTTGAAAATCTAACATAAAAATTTGCGATTGAAGCAGAGATGTTTGAACCCATTGCCCTTTGCCAGAGCTCATGCGCTCATATAACGCAAGTAAAATACCCTGCGCTGCGAAAAGTCCCGCGGATAAATCAGCAAGCGGAATTCCAACACGCATTGGCCCTGCACCAGGCTTCCCAGTTATTGACATGAGGCCAGACATGCCTTGTGCAACTTGGTCGAAACCAGGCCTGTCCTTATAAGGCCCTTCCTGTCCGAAGCCAGATATTGAAGTAAGAATAATAGCAGGATTAAAGGCACAAAGAGTTTCATAATCAAGGCCAAGTTTGTATTTCACCTGTGGCCTGAAATTTTCAATAACAACATCGGCATTCTGGACTAGCTTTTGGAATATTTTTACACCCTCAATCGACTTGAGATTTAGGGTAAGACTTTCTTTACCCCTGTGGAGATTTTGGAAATCAGGCCCGTTTCGGGGCCCCCCCATTTCTGATGTATCTTCTGGAGGCTCTATTTTTATAACTCTAGCACCCCAATCACATAATTGACGCACACAAGTTGGTCCAGAGCGAACGCGCGATAGGTCAAGAACACATATATTGCTCAAGATGCCTGTTCGTTTTTGGTTTTCTGAGTCAGACTGCGTCATAATTATTTTCCGATTACCACGAACATGATAACAGTATCGATATTATTTTTACCAGTAATTTCAAGTAATTTAGAAATTTCAGGTATTAGGTATCCTAAATAAATTCAGAGCCCACAAAATTATTTTGTCGCCAAGCCTCATAAAGGCAGATAGCAACAGAATTTGACAGGTTTAACGAACGACTTTTAGATTGCATTGGTAAATATAGTTGTTCGGTCTCGTTAAATTCGTTTTTTATACTTTCAGGTAGACCGCTTATTTCTGACCCAAATAATAAGGCGTCTCTCTTTGAAAATTTTGCATGATCATAGCGTTTTTTACCAAATTTTGTTATTACCCAAATTTTTTGGTTATTTAGCATTTTTTGGCATTCTTGCCAATTCTCATGAACAAACACTTCCGTAAGTGACTTATAGTCAAGACCGGCTCTTCGACATGACTTCTCATCGAGAGAAAACCCTAATGGCTTTATTAAATGCAACCTTGCGTTACTATTCGCACATAAACGAATTATGTTGCCTGTGTTTGGCGGTATCTGGGGTGCAAAGAGAATAATCTGTAACATTTGAAAAAATGTATCACTACCGAGCTTAAAAAATCGACTAAATTGCGCGTTCTGCTAGTTTTTTTGTATCAAAAGGTCAGCATTATCCGAATTAATACCAAAATCTTTTGCATCCTCTATTTGGGCGTAAATGTCTCCTAAGAATTTAGCGGGGGAAGGAATTGAACATATGGCAACTATTTCACCCACCACATATGACAAAACTCAATAAGGCCATCCTGAAGTAAATATAACGCTTTACCTAGAAACGTGAGCGAAGCTGAAAACATGCTTTCGGAACACAAAATTAGTAATTGGGCTCACAAACATGCAATCAACTAAAACTAACGTTGAGTATGACTTATTAGTATCATGCATGGAGTTCACTGTCGATATATTAGGTGTCAAGCGCACTGTTGTGAAGTATGCTATGTCATAAATATTAAAAGCAGATAATAATATTTTACCTAAAATCTGTGGTGTCATTCAATTTTATTATAAATCTACTGACCATTTTATTATTTTTGTTTGAGGTATTATGTTACAGGATTAAGCATGTTTCATACTAACAAAAGAGCTGTCTTGGTGGGCGGAGGGCCAATTTCTCATATTCCAGAACTTGTTAAGGGCTTACCTGTTATTGCTGTTGATAGTGGTCTTGACGCGTGTTTACGTAACTCAATTAAGCCAGATTACTTTTTGGGGGATATGGATTCTGCAAGTAAGCACGCACAGGAATATGCCGTGTTAAACAAGATACCAACCCAACCAATTTTCGAGCAAGAAACAACAGATTTTGAAAAAGCACTAATGCATGTTGATGCTTCTGGATTTGTTTGTTTCGGATTCCTGGATGGAAGGTTGGATCATTCTCTTGCTACTTTGCACGTAGTTCAAAAACATATTCAAAAGAGACCTATCTTACTCTATGGCTCCGAGGATATAATTATTACAGCTTCGAGGGATATTTCATTAACACTTCCGTTAAGAGAGAGGTTATCATTATGGCCCCTTGGACTGGTGCGGCTTAAATCATCAACAGGGCTTTTATATCCTTTACAAGGTATAGAAATGTCAGCAGGAACCCAAATAGGCATTTCCAATTTAACTTCTGAGAAAACAGTTAACATAAATGTATCAGAGGAAAATGAAGGAACTTACTTAATTATTATATCAAACCGTTATTTTAAGGAATTATTTATGCTAACAGATGTCTCGGCTGTTCCGAAGTAAGTAATATTGCGTAATGTATCGACAAGTTTATACCGGTCTGAAATATCATTAATCATTTGATTTGTTAATATAGGTCGCATTTGAATATTTATAGGACGATACATGCGCTTACAGATTTCGCGAAACATAAGTGAATATCCCAATGTTTGACTACAGTGAATAGCAAACTGAAAAACGGGAGTGTTTTGTCCCTCTATAAAGAATGGGAGGACCTGTGTTTTTGGTTGTGTTGCGAGCTTGGCAACAAATTTCTTCCAAATTGGGTCAACGGCTTTGTCTACAAAGCGCTTTGCACGTGATATGGCGCCTGAAGGAAAAATAATGACAACACCTCCATTCAGCAATTCGTTAACTGCAAGGCGCCTTGTCTCCAAATTAGTTCTTAACGCTTCGTCTGTTTCGTCGAAATCTATCGGTAGAATTTTATTCATCACAGCAGGAGCTTGGCGCAGAACTCGGTGTGTGATTAATTTATAATCCTGGCGTATTTGGGATATCAATGCACATAATGCGATCCCGTCTACAACGCCAAACGGGTGATTAGATATTATCAAAAGAGGACCAGTTTTAGGAATATTTTGTGAGGCAGAATTTTTTAAATTTATCGTAATGCCAAGTCTGTCTAATGCGTCACTCCAGAACAGTTCGTCAGGCCGATTAGCATCTACATAATCAAGATATAAACGCTTTATCTTTGGCTGACCGGTAACACGCTCTAGTTGGCGTATTATACCATTTTGGAATGGGTGTAATTCACCATTCGCAAAAGAAAAAATAGGGTTAGTAGAATTCTCTAAGGTTTGTTCCATAATCAGCTTTATTCAAGACGTATTCACGGTAATGTTTGTTCACGATGACATTATCAATATTTCGCACACAAATAACATAAATTTCCAACTTAGAGCAATTATTTCATGAGGTGGTGTTTCATATATGTGTTTTCTGCACTGTTAAAGAGTAGTCAAAATCGGCCATATAAGATTAAAGGCGGGAGATTAACCATACATCCGAAGGCAGTTGTTTGTGCTTTTCAACTAGCGTTTTCATGCTCACATTGGCAAAAAATTCAAAGAATATCCCTGCAGAAATTGGAGAAGTAATTGCCAGGATCAATACATAACAAGAACAGGCAATCCCTCACTCATATTATCCGATTTCATTTAAGCTACTAAAAAACAAAGAGGTAACTAAAATCAACGTTCGTGCAGTTGCAAACCATGGAATAGAAGCCAAAATTGGTTCAAAAAAGAGACAAGATAGAAAATAATACGTCCATAGTAACATTTGTTAGCTCTGTTTTCGTTCCTGCTCAAAGGTCATACGAGCTCTTCAGATAACTTATCATGTTAAAAGTTCCAAGCTCGCTCTCAAAAATACTTGTAGATATATCGGTGAGGATAGCTTTATCCAGATTTGTTATTTTGCCATTAGGCTCACGTAATCTTGCAGGGTCTGCAATAGCACTAAGTGTTCCTGTAGTATTAAATGAAAATCAACAAAAATATAACAAATACAATATATAAGAACACAGCAGTTGCTAAGGGTTGCATGCTTGCTATGCCCTCAATCTCTGCCGATCCATCTGACCATTCAAAAGCGTCGATGAATAGGATGCATATTAATTGCACTTTGTAGTCCACAATAACTAGGGCCTGCTAAAAAATTAATCCAATGAACAATAACAATACAGGTGCTTGGGTTAAGTCTCCAATTCCAATAGGTGTATATCTGGATTATCTGAAATGATACCTTCACTGGTTAGTCCAATTATAATTAAAAACATCCCAATACCCGAGATAATTTCGGCTTGAAGAGATTTTTGAATTGATAAAATTAGCCAACTTCGCACCTTTGAAAAAGAAAACAAGAAAAAAATTAAGGAGATAAAAACCGCCGCGAGTGCCTGTTACCAGGCTAATCCCACGACCTGAAACAATTCAAAGAAAAGGATATCATGGTTGCAATAAATCCAGCTTCAAAGTTGAGCCCTACATCTGATAATATGACCGTGTTAGAAGTAATATGAACGCAAGTGTAAAAAAGGTGTTAATTCCAGCAATGATTTCTGTCCTTTCTGTTGTATGTTTTCTTCTGTTTTGAAACAATTTAAAAGCATGCGTAAAGAACTCTCTGTTAGTTACGGCTCAAAGAACAGTGAATAAAAATCAAATTCAAATAAAATTGATCTTAAATGACACGTGTTCTAAAATTGATGGTATGAATACTTATCATTTTTGGGAAAAAGAAGGGATAGAATATGCAGATTTTGGGCACAGCTACTCCATTGATTTTAGTGGTTTTATCGCCTTACACTGATAAAATTTCTAACGACAAAAATCTATTGTTGATGCAAGTATTGCTAGCATTCATAGGGTCACTTTTGCTAACAATTTCTGCAAAGGTACAAATTCCGTTTTATCCTGTGCCGATGACAATGCAGACATTAGTCGTATTAATGATAGGAATGAGTTACGGCGCACCACTAGCAGCATCAACTATTTTTCTGTACTTATTACAGGGGGCTATTGGACTTCCAGTGTTTGCCTCTGGTGGGGGTCTGGCTTATATGATGGGTCCGACAGGGGGATATCTTGTTGGGTTTTTTCTCTCGGCTTCATTGCTAGGTTTATTGGCTAGCAATGGTTGGGGAAAAACTTGGCAAACAACTGCGGTTGCCATGATAATAGGAGTTGGCCTTATCTTTGCAATAGGCATCGGCTGGCTAGCCATGTTTATTGGTTTTGAAGCTGCTTTCATAAATGGATTTTTACCATTTATTTATGCGGATTTTTTAAAAATCATTATTGCTTCGTTTGCAATGCCAGCTGCATGGTCTGTTGTGAACAGATTTTTGAAATAGGTTTGCAACATATATTTTAATGCACTTTATCGATACTCACTATGTTATGGCTTGCATAACAGATATGCTCAAGAATTCATTATAAACGTTATATGCTGCTTTTCCAATGTTTTCGTCTTTTTCTCTGTTGATTTAGATTGGGTTCATTTTATCTCGCACTCTCGTGATAAGAGACACGTTTTTGTCAGTCTTTAGCAGATTATCATCTTAGAAAGCAACCTATCTAGCGGCGCCTAGCTTGTTCTTTATTTCAACGCCACACGAATTACGCCGCTTTTTGTTGCCATTGTAACGAAGCTCATTATATCACCTACGATGGCAATAACTGCCAGCTTTTTGGGTGTTTTATCTGCAGATGTAATGGTGATGTTGGCAATATTTGCTGCATTGCCATTTGTGGTATATCTCTTCCTCTTGCAGAACAATTAGGTGATGAAGGACCTCTAATAGCGCATATTATAGTTTTGCAAACATTGTTTAGTTTGCCTCTCTGGTTCTTTTATTCGCTGTCTGTTGAAAACGGGTGATAACAAAGATTTTTTACATAATTACAAACAGGCTACCAATGACTAGTTTTCGTTAGCAGCCGTCAGTGTCAAGCTCATTTCAAGACATCCTGCTGCTTCTAAATCATCAGTTGCATCGAGCGCATCCAATATTTCTACTTCACCACTGGACTCTATCAAATCCATTAATTTTTCTTCTGGGTTTTCATCACCATTGTGGAGAATAGTTACAGCAATAACTGCAGCTATGGTGGTTACTTTGACATCTTTCTCAGTTGGTTTGCGCGGAGAAAAAGGGATTATGTTAGCTGTTTCAACTATATTACGATCCGTATTTTGCACGACAAGCCTCCATATTTTAGAAAAATTGTGTTTTCTTAAGAAGATGATAGGGTAAATTAATCCTAACCCAGAATAATTCCGTCGCGAATCTACGAATTGTTCTTCTTACCGACCTTATCATACTAATCATAGTATAAACATAAGTTTACAATTTCGTGAAGGGAATTATTATTATTCACAGATATAGATATTGTTGCTTAATTTTTCAGCCAACTTAATTAGGTTTTATATGCTAACTTCCTACACTTCTAATCAGAAGGCTTCCAACTGGCAAATCATTTACATTTCGAACAGGTTCTGTAACCGAGCTGAATAATTTTGTTTCAACGCCGAAATTATCTACAATATTTGCATTAATACGTATTTTCATTCCAACAAGCGCTTGACTTAATAGAATTGTAGGTGAGTTAGCAGGCAGATTTATCGTGTCCCAAGTCCGTCCATCAATGGATGCTTCCCAGACAAAGGCTGTGCTTGCTATTCCGTCGTAATCTGCAAGACTACTTAAACTCACAACGAGTTCATTATTTTCAATTGCTTGACCTCGAATTACGATTTCGCCAGTGAGCGGATTATCTACATTTGCAACCAGTTCAGTAGGCTCGGTGAATAATGTTTCAGCTGTTCCGAAACCATCTATGTACGTAATCACAGCTCGATAACTATATCCCACATCTGTTTGATTAAGATTTATAGAAGAATTTGCTTTGTCGGTTAGTCGCTCCCAGTTAGCTTTTGTAGTAGAACGCTCCCAATCAACGTTGATGGCCCCTAGTCCGTCTTCATCAATGATACGGCTTAAATCAGCAGAAAGTGTGCTATTCTCGCGAGCCTCACCAATAATAACCGGCACACCAACTGGTTTGTCATTTACATTTTGGACAGCAGAGGAGCTTGGGCTGATAATAGCTTCAGAATTTCCTTGCCCATCCACATAAGATACTTCTACGCGCAGATACTTATTTACGTGAAAATCCCTTGGTGTGAAGGTTGGAGTAATAGCGCCCGGCACAATCTGCCAATTGTCACCGTTTTCCGATATTTGCCACTGAATCTGGGTACTTCCTATACCATCACCATCTTGAATATTTGAGGTGTCGATCACTAACTGTACGTCTTCGATCGCTTCAAACCCAGTTCCCCCGCTTGTTTGTTGGGCTTGCGATGCAGATTTTTTTGTTTCCTGTTTGAAAGTATCACTTGTAGTCACAGCGTCATTTACTGTCTTTGCAAATTCTGATTTACCTATAGAGTTTGATGCAACATCGCTGTTCAATTTATCAGCGACTGAGCTAGATTCTGCTAACTCAGCTGCTAGAGTATCAAACTCAGAACCATCTCCTCCCGCTACCACAATTTGAGAAGATACTGAAATTGCTGCTACAAAAAGTAGCCCATATTTGTTGAACATAAAACCGGCTCCTATTTACACATCGCGAGCAATTCTGCGTTTTTACGTATAATTTTCGACACAGAAACATAATCTTTCGATAATCTGACGTATTTTATTACAAAAATCAACATAAGACCATACAAGATGCCCTTTTGCATAAATTCTTTCTGCTAAAATAAGCAT
>CABXZZ010000035.1 GCA_902516825.1 uncultured SAR116 cluster alpha proteobacterium | reverse complement strand
AGACTCGAACTCCCAACCGCCCGATTACAAATCGGGTGCTCTACCAATTGAGCCATGCCAGCTAAAGTATTCAAATAAAGCATGCTTTAATGGCAAAATCGCTAGAATGCAATAAAAAATTACCAAAACTTGACCATTTTCTGGGATTTAAATAGCAAGTTTTATTCTGACGATTTTTAATTAATCTCGTAATCGAGTTGCATAAAGGGCAATAGCAGCTGCTACTGATACATTTAAGGAATCTGTTCCATTGCACATTGAGATAGTAACGACACTATCGCATGTCTGTTTGGTTAATCTGCGCATTCCTGTACTTTCAGCTCCCATGATTAGTGCTAGCCGACGTTCATTTCGAAAGCTATTGAGCCTATCTTCACCAGATGCATCAAGACCTATACAACATACTGCATTTGACTTTAAAGTTTTAATTGCTCTATTTAAGTTTGTGACCGTAATTATGGGCACATCCTCTAAGGCGCCTGCTGCTGCTCGCGCCAAACTCCCATTTTCCCTGGGGGCATTATTTTTCGTCATGATTATCGCATTGCATCCAAAGGCTTTGGAAGATCTGATAATTGCCCCTACATTTCGCGAATCAGTTATTTGATCTAGCGCGATAATACGTAATTTCTCGTCTCCAAATAAAATATCAGATAAATCGAGCATCTCGAGCGGTTGTACTTCAACCATCAGATTTTGGTGCACTCTTTTAAAATCCTCGTCGCGTGATTGATCAAATTGTTCAGGATCCAAAATTACAAGCTCTATGGCTTCAGAAACTGTTCTACACGATGCATTCCGTGCTAGCTTCTTAGCGAGCTCTTTTGAGGTTGGAGAAGCATAAAATCGTTTAACAAGGCGGTTTCGGTTTGAAAGGGCCGCACAGACTGCGTGATATCCCCAAATAAAATAATATCCTGGTCCAGCTGATAACCGATGTTTGTGAGGGCGTGTTTGTAGATGTCTTGAAAACCCGCTTTTTTTTGAGTGTTTTGGTCTATTATCTCTGTTTGAGGACATTACTGACTTTTCATTTTTCGGTTTTTTTTTCTAAATTATGGACTTCTTGGTTGACAAACTAGTCGAGCTTTCTTAATTCGCAGAAACATTTGTTTTTCGCAAGTTTTTCTTTATCTTGCTAAAATAGTAATTTCGGTGGGGTGGCCGAGTGGTTAAAGGCAGCAGACTGTAAATCTGCCCGCGTAGCGTACGTAGGTTCGAATCCTACCCCCACCACCATTTTTAACAACTCATCTTTTGTCATTTCAACAGATGTTTAGCAAGTAAGAAGGGTGCAATCATCATGTCCAAGGAAAAGTTTGATCGTTCGAAGCCACATTTAAACATAGGCACGATAGGCCATGTTGATCATGGTAAGACGACATTGACAGCTGCGATTACAAAAGTTATGGCGGAGCAAGGTGGCGGAGAGTTTCAGGCGTATGATCAGATTGACAAGGCGCCAGAGGAGCGAGCACGCGGGATAACGATATCAACAGCGCATGTTGAGTATGAGACAGAGAATCGTCACTATGCGCATGTAGATTGTCCTGGGCATGCGGATTATGTAAAGAACATGATAACAGGAGCAGCGCAGATGGATGGTGCTATCCTTGTTGTATCAGCAGCAGATGGTCCTATGCCTCAGACACGTGAGCATATATTGTTAGCGCGTCAAGTTGGTGTTCCAGCGTTATGTGTATTCATGAACAAGGTTGATCAGGTTGATGATGAGGAATTATTAGAGTTAGTTGAGATGGAGATAAGAGAATTATTGAGTTCTTATGATTTTCCAGGAGATGATATACCGATTGTTAAAGGTTCTGCGCTTGCGGCATTAGAAGACAGCAACGAAGAGATTGGTCGCAGCGCGATATTAGAATTAATGAAAGAGGTTGATGCATATATACCACAGCCTGATCGCCCAAAAGATCAGGCATTTTTGATGCCGATTGAGGATGTATTTTCAATATCTGGTCGAGGTACAGTAGTAACAGGCAGGATTGAGCGCGGCATTTTGAATGTCGGTGAAGAGATTGAGATTATTGGTCTTAAGGACACAACAAAGACGACTTGTACTGGGGTTGAGATGTTCCGCAAGCTGTTAGATCAAGGTGAGGCGGGTGATAATGTTGGAGTATTGTTACGGGGCACGAAGAGAGAAGATGTTGAGCGTGGTCAGGTATTAGCAAAGCCAGCCAGTATTACACCGCATACGACGTTCAAGTGTGAAGCTTATGTGTTGAACAAAGATGAGGGTGGACGTCATACGCCATTTTTCTCTAACTATCGTCCACAGTTTTATTTCCGCACAACAGATGTTACAGGTTCAGTTGAACTTCCATCTGGTACGGAAATGGTGATGCCAGGAGATAATGTTGCGATGACGGTAACGTTGATCGCACCGATTGCGATGGATGAGGGTCTGCGCTTTGCTATTCGTGAGGGCGGTCGTACAGTCGGCGCTGGTGTGGTATCATCAATCGTTGAGTAAATAGGTAAATGGGAAAGGCATTTTGCCTCTCTTTTCGTCATTTGAAAAACCGAGTTATAGGAGTGTAGCTCAATTGGTAGAGCACCGGTCTCCAAAACCGGGGGCTGGGGGTTCGAGCCCCTCCACTCCTGCCACTATTTAAAGAAACAATTACAGTGGTATGAAGATCCTTTTCCTACAGTGGGGTAGGGTTTTTTTTGGAAAAAATCACCTGCGTGGCACGAAAATGGTACGAAAGTGAATAAAACATGCTGGATAACCTAAATTTATTTAAACGTATTTGACGTTTGTTTGGATAAGATCTGGTTCTATCGCCTCTCTGTTAGCCTTTTAGGATCTATACTTATTAGTTGTAGCCAAGGAATGATAAAGCCTTGAGTTTTCACAGAAGATTTGCCAGATTCACAGTCATATGTTGTAAGGGTGCGGCGTGTCCGATTACCCGTTTTAGAACGATTCGCATTCGGCAATCAAAGCGCCAATATCCCTTTTTGATTCAGCCTCTAAAATCATAAAAAAAACATACCCCGGTTATTTCGCATTTTCGGAGTGTAATGTGCCATTGCTTTTGGTACAATTTCGTCATGATATCATCCGTCTATACTTTTTCCTCAAAAGTAGCGATCCAATGTTAAAGCTCAACTTTAGTAGCGAAGTCTAATTCCATGCAATTCATAAAGAGGATTTCCTTTGTAATGGGTTTTACCCCTTAGTTTTTATCTCCTGCGAAATTCGGCACCAAAGATTGGTGAAAAAACGCTAATAAAAGCCGGAATATGTTGTCTACAACGAAGTGAATCGCCTTGTAAGTCATCGTAATTTCGTAATGCATTTCACGCCTTGAATCAGGATATTTTATCCAACTATTTTCCAAAAAATGGGGACTAAGGGTAGGCCTTTCAAGCCCAAAATATTTGGCGGTTATTATAAAAGCGGAAGTTTTTGGTTTTTTCTTTTTTGTCGTGCATGCCAAAAAAAATTATATCTAGTCTTTAGCAATTTAGTTTAAAAGGCTTACCGCTCTCCTCCTAGAGGTGTCGTAAAAGGTTAAAAGAATTAAATACTCAAAAGGTGGTCTTTGGATACCTTGAACTATTTTGTTTATTGGGTTATGACTCACCATCGGGGCAGGAATATTTAATTGCTTTGTTTCTCTATGAAGATGGCTAACTGGAGTCTTTCAGAATATCCGCATCAAAATAGTAGAACGGCTCATTTAAAAAGTAATAACGCTGGCATAGACACCCCTTGAGGTAATTTAATCGGATTTTATCTCTGCTAATTTACCCCCAACTTAGGCACTAATCCTATCTGTTAAAAAAAGTACTTAGAGAGTATTCACATTGCTAACTCTTGGTCAGACTTGCGCACAATAATGCAATTGTGAACAGGAAACGAGGTTATATTGTGGGCGTCATAAGTTTTAAGATCGTACCTATGATAATCTCACTTTCGATGAAAATAAGGTTAGACAAACCAATGTTTCCTGAAGACCAATCAAACAGGAAGAGAAAGTGTTCTAAATCTACCTCTTCAACTTCTTTGGTATTTATTTCGATGAATTTGCACGAGCATTTATTTGGTCATGCTGACGTTGTATGCGGCTAGGCCAAGTGCTCTTTATGTAAGATAGTACAGATAAGATTTCCTCGTCACTCAACTTGTTTTCATAAGCAGGCATGTTATTGGGGTATGATTTCCCAATCATTTCTTCAATGCCATATTTAGTCATTAAAAAGAGGTAAGAGTCAGAGTGATGCCAAGTATGCCCTGTTTCGTCATGAGGTGGCGCAAGCAAATAGCCATCAGCATCTCTTCGCCGCCAATTAGCTTGCCCCTCTAAACCTACACCATGACATGATGCGCAGTTTTCGGCGTACACATTCTTCCCTAAATCTACGATAGTAGCATCTTCATGGTTAAGGGCGATATCTGCTCCAGCTTTATTTACTGGCGATGAGAGGTAAAATATAACGCCTCCAACCATCATTAAACCTAAAAAAGATAGGAATAAGGGCATCAGTTTAAATTTAGTATTGTTGGACATTTCTGGCTCAATGACAGCCTTTACCGAGTGCCTTCAGACGCCAGTAGTTATAGGGCAGAGGTGTAAGGAAACCTGCAGCAAGCATAATTGGTATCACCCACCAAGTTAAAATAGCACCACCTGTTAACAGTACATCAGTGATGTTCATGGCGACCTCCATAGCTATCATGGCTATCAGCGACATACCAATGGCTGTTTTAAAGGCAAGTTTGAACGACATCTGTCTAGAAAGGATGATTGTTTCAAGAAGAATTGATGTTATTAACCCATTTAAAATTGCCAAACTCATGATTGCCCAAACAGGCCAGTCGATACCCATAAACTGAAAGTAAGCAATCGTTCCCAAATCGCCTATGGCACAACCCAACAAGCACCATGATGTGTTATAAGAAGCTGTTTTCCATGTGCGCTTGCAGCTCCAATTAATGGCGAGATTAATTGTTGTAGTTAACATACTTGACCTCTTCTGTGATAATCAATAAACTCTCCTCTTAGGGGAAACACAAGAAAAAAATGAATATTGGAAAAGCTTCTAAATTATCTGGCCTAACAGTAAAAACAGTCAGGTATTATAGCGACATAGGTATCATAAAGCCCCTAATTGACAACAATACTGGCTATAGGAGTTTCTCAGAACCCGATTTGGCCAAACTTCAGTTTATAGCCAAAGCACGTAAATTTGATTTCAGCTTAGATGATTGCAGAGATCTGCTTTCACTCTATGAGAACACCAAACGTTCTAGTAAAGAAGTTAAGGCTTTGACACTAGAAAAGATTATAGAAATTGATACCAAATTGTCAGAGTTAAATATGTTGAGAGAACAGCTAAGCACCTTGGCCTCTGCTTGTAAGGGCGATGACAGACCTGACTGTCCTATTTTAGACGCACTTTCTGAGAAAACTGATAAGTAACGGAATGAGGCAAGTTACTATTATCTCTTTGGGGACATTGCGATTGAAGTAGAATGTATTTCCTTTGAGGAACACATATGAAGGGTTTTTTTTGTTTTTACCCATATTGTATGCTTGCATAGTTGAATCAAATCAAGAACGCTTTTATTTCAACTGATTACTTGTAATAATCATGGGAAAGTGGTGCTGGCAGACAGTCAGTCATTACCTAAGACCTGCATTAACGCATAGTATTCCCTTGAATAATATCAATTGGTCAGCTTATCACTTTTCGGTGTCAACAGGTACATTTGTTATACTGGAACAAACACATATATATACATGGGGTGTTACACAGATGGAGGTGTGAAAGAAAATATAATTGCTTTTTTGGCCATTCAAGTTAAGCTCAAATTATGGAAAATAGTGCAACTTCTTACACACTTTATGGCATACCATATTTAGGTTCTATGGCTATTGAATTATTATTGGAAGAGACAGGTATAAAATATGATATTGTTTTTCCAACCCCAGAGGAAAGAAACTCTGAAGAATTTAAAAAGATTTCACCTAGAGGATTGGTTCCTGTTTTGATTACTGCAAGTGGGCAATCTATTTTTGAAGGTCCTGCAATTATCAATTTTCTGCTAGAAACCCATGATACCGATTTAATAGCTCCTATTGGCAACCCTGATAGGGCTAAGTGCTTTCAATGGCTTTCTTTCCTTTCTACGGCACTACTAAATGCAAATAACCGTTTTTTCTTTTCTGATAGATATGGCTCAACAGAAATTGTTATCAAAGAAAAAGCTGATTCAGATAGGAAAGAATGTTACGATATCTTGGAAAAATACGTTGACGGTTTCTTATCAGGAAAAACTTGTGGTATCGCGGACTTTTACTTTTATGTTTTGATGAATTGGGATGAAAATAAAGCGGCTGAACTCGCCAAAAGACCAAATCTTGAGAAAATATTTTACCAGCTTAACCAAAAAGCATCAGTCCAAAAAGTGCTGAAAAATCAAAGTCCTTAACATCAAAAAATAAAAATTTATTGTTTAGTTGCAAAACTTAATTATTCTATGCATGAACCATACTCCCTTTGTCAGATATGTATATATGAGGTGTTATATTTGATGGGGTTATTAGAGCAGATAAACTAAATATTGAGCCTACCTACTCTCTACCTATGGCATCTAATGACTACAAGAGATGTACAAAATGTCACGCACCTTGGTAAATGGTAGTCGCACATGGTCATGAACAATCCTCCCATTGTAAGTCAAATGTACTGCAGTTGTCTTCTGGTGAGGTATGTGATACGGCAACAACTACAACTACAACTACAACAAATTAATTGAAAGGAATACCCATGAATACTTGTGTAATTTCCACATTTGATTGCACTTTTGACGTATTCAAATATAAGGTTGAATCAGCAAGGAGTGGATGGGGACAATATGTAGACAACTGAACTATGGCTAAAGTCGATGAACATAAATCCATAATGGTAATGAATGTATTAGCTTTTAAAGCTTATGGTGCTTTTATGACTACCGATGAAATGGCGGCATGGGACAAAGAAAATAGTTGCGTTGACGCGCTCTATTCTATAGATGCCACCAGTTAAATTCAAGAACAACAAAAACTAATTAGACACATCTTTGTAATGCTTACACCTAAATTTAAAACATTATATCGCTCTGCTATTTTCATTATTTTAATAATTTCTACTCTACTTATTTTAGATTTTTTAGGTCTTGGAGAAGTCTTATTAGAAGAAGATGAAATATACCTCGGAATAGGAATATTATTACTCCTAATAATAACTTACCCACTAGAAAAGAGGCTTACAAAACTTATTATTAACTTTTACAAAAGAGTGACTTCCAAGTGAGTTTCACCTACTCTCCACCGTTGGCATCTAATGAAGACAACAGATCTTCAAGATGCCATGCCCCTTTATGGATAGTGGTTATGCACGGTCATGAACAATGGGATTATTGTAAGTCAAAGTGCCTTTGCAGAGCCAGCTAAAGTTAGTAGAATAGATTGAAGAAAGCCCAACTGGCGAAATGAAAAACCAATGAACCTGGTGTCAAACTATACAATTACATACAGCATGAACTGCTGATATTTCGAAAATAAAGGCGCTAATATGCCTTCTTAATTTTTCTCGTCTTGAAAACTTCTAGGTCTGCATTAGGGTCTGGAGTGTATCGAATTTAACTCCGTCTCCTTCTGCTCCCTCTCTAGCTTCATCTGTCTGCATTAAAGCCTGAAATTCGTCCATATCTGGCTCCTCAAGGAGTAACCCAGTGATGTTCGTCCCATTGGGGTCGGTAAATGTCGGAACTTTGATACCTTTTGAACCGAATATGGACTGCCTTACGGGTGATAAAACCCACTTAGCTACGTCTTCGACTTCATGGGTGGCTAAAACAAGTGTCATTTTTATCTCCATAATTTAACGTTTTAAAAAAAAGTACAATCTAAGCACAATACTGAAACGAGATATCATCTGTTCATTCATCTAATAAATGTAACTTTTTGCAATTTTCATTTGTCAGCGTAATACCGAATATCCTGAATAACCTGAATGTCACAAAGAGACACTCAATGCGATTTTTTACAAGTTTTCTTGTGCATTGGCTTTTGTGGTTTTCATTTTTGTTGAACTCTTGCCGGCTTTTTCTATAATTTGGGCCACAAATGGAAACATATCAACTAACTTCATTGGGTTTTCTTGTCGCTACGTTAATGAAATAGGCTTTGGCAATTTCAATCGCATTTCGAGAGACTTCTCATATATGAAACGTGGTACGTAAAATGGTACGAAAATGCTAACACAGGCTGGACTGTGTTGACTACACCGTAGTGACCAATACCATAAGCTTCTGTATTCTAATAAAATATTTAATGTATTGAGACAGTATAGGTTATCCAACTGTTCTCCAAAACCGGGGGCACGGGGTTCGAGCCCCTCCACTCTGCCATTTTTGGCGACCAACATGAGACAGAAAGTCTTTTCGATTTTGTGTAGTTTTTTGTTTAGGATCCCAAAAAAAATTACGTCTAGTAGTACGCAGGAAATCAGGTGTTACAGGAAAAAGACTCGATAGCAGGAATGCGGAAACTACGTTGAAACTCTCAGAAAAGTAACTTGAAATGGCATTTTACTCACCACCTCAAAATGTCTCAAAAGCGTTAGCGGAGCTGAAAACCCCAAAGGGTGTTCACTTTTAGCTTTGTACTTAAATTAAAGTGTTTTTTCAAAAGGCAGAAAAGTGACAGGCTTTTTTGTACTCAGTATTTTGTCTCTTGGGTCATGACTTACCATTAAGGCAGGAATATTTAATCGTTTTATTTCTTCAAGAACATAGTTGACAAGAGTTTTGCGAATATCCTTATCAAGATTTGAGAATGGCTCGTCTAGAAGCAATAGGGCTGGCTCAGAGAGTACTGTTCTGAGCAGGGCAACCCTGGCTTGCTGCCCTGTTGAGAGCGTAAGCGGATCTTGTTTTTCAATTCCGTGAAGACCAGCACTAATAAGACTGTTTTTAATCAGCGCTTTTCGCTCTTTGCGACCAATAACGGATGCGATACTAATTCCGATATTCTCTGCTACAGTTAGGTGGGGAAATAGAAACGCCTCAGAAAATAAAATCCCAATTCGCCTTTGCTCCGCTGGCAGATCAGTGATATCTTTTCCATCAAGAAAAATTTTCCCTTTTGCATGCATCTGCTTATCTGATATGCCAGCTATCCATCGAAGCAAAGAGGTTTTTCCCGTCCCACTATCAGATTGTAATAAACAAATCTCACCTTTTTGAATAGTTAAGTTAAAAGGAGCAAAAAGTGGTGCGTTTGAGAATGATAACTGTACTTGCTGCGCTTTAAACATGGCTAATTATTAATTTAATCCCTCCTGTAAAAAAATTTCAGATTAGTGTTAGCGATAGATGAAATTTTTAGCAGCAAAGTGTTAAGTAAGGTGGAAAATTATCGTTATTTGTAGTTTATTAACTTTGTCATCTCAACAAAGCTAGGGTCTTTTTTCAAGGAACATTGTTTTATGTTTGAAACATTTTATAAAAAATATGAAGTCCTCTTCATTAGAATGGCTCTTTGTGCGTTTTTCTCTTCTTTACCATTTTATTCAACTTTGGCATCAGACAATGATGAATTCACTCAGGTTAGGCTTAGCGCAATTGGCCAAGAAGTTGCTTTTCATGCTTGGGGAGGGTCTCCCGCAATTAATGACTACATACAATGGGTAGCCAGTCAAGTTGATATGCACTACGGTATTACTTTAAACCATGTGAAATTAATAAATACTTCTCATGCTGTTTCAAGAATACTTGCAGAAAAAATAGCGGGAAGAAGTGAAAATGGTTCTGTGGATCTGCTTTGGGTTAATGGTGAGAATTTTTCTAGAATGAAAGAAACTGGTTTACTAAGAGAGGATGGCTGGGCATACGATCTTCCATCATTTCGTTACGTAAACATAAAAAAAATGCCAGATACAATCTTTGATTTTGGCATTCCAACACTAGGCCTTGAATCACCATGGGGTAGGGCGCAGTTTGTTTTTGGATATGATAGTCATGTTATTAAATCGCCCCCTGATTCTGCTGCCAAACTTTTAAATTGGATAAAAACGAATTCAGGTAAGTTCTCATACCCACAACCACCAGATTTTATTGGAACCAGTTTTTTGAAACAGCTACTACTTCAATTAGTAAAAAATAAGGAAGTGCTGTACCAGCCAGTCTCGAATACAAATGCAAAAGAAATTCTGGAAGTTTTGTGGAAATGGCTAGATGAGGCGCATCCTTTTTTTTGGAGAAAGGCAAAAACATTTCCTGTAAATAACGCACACATGTCTCGGTTGCTTAGTGACAAAGAAATCTTAATCGCAATGTCCTTTAATCCGGCAGAATTTGCCTCTGCTGTCGAACAAGGGATTTTATCATCGGATGTGAAAAGCTTTATTTTTAAAGAGGGGTCTCTCGGGAATGTTCATTTCGTAACCATTCCTTACAATGCAACATCCCCTCGTGCGGCAAAATTAGTTGCCAATTTTTTGTTATCTCCTGAAGCACAATTGCATAAAGCGAATATTCAAATTTGGGGAGATCCGACAGTGCTTGATATCGAGATGTTACCAGTAAAAGTCAAAAAAATCATTTGAATCCTTATCTCAATATCCTGCCATGTTAACCCCACAAGAATTACAAAACGTAATTTCTGAGCCGCATCCAAGCTGGGTTGAACTAATCGAAGAAGAGTGGCAGAAAAGATATGCGACTGGAAGTTAAAGCCACTCTTGTTCTCATAAAATATCTATGCTTGTTTTTTTAGAATGGTTAGGTACAGCATTATAATTATCTGTGTTCTTCCTATTCTTGCAGGGCTGCTTAGCGTTTTTTTGCCGGCATTTGGATGGTTTCCAATTTACGGAAAATCAAAATTTACATTTGAAATATTAGCCGAAACCGTCAATCAGGTTGGCTTTCTCCGTTCCGTATGGCTGAGTGTTTTCACAGCTCTATTATCGACCTTTCTAGCCTATTGGCTATGTATATTTATCCTTATTTACAACCAACAATTATATTTACATAACAAGTTAAAGAAAATTATAGCCCCATTAATAGCAGTGCCGCACATAACAGTTGCACTGGGTATTTTGTTTTTGATTCAACCTAGCGGATGGCTGTTTAGGATATTTTCTCCTTGGTTAACAGGTTGGCAGACACCTCCTGATCTCAATATCGCACCTGATTTATACGGGTTAGCTCTTATTATTGGTCTTACCACAAAAGAATTACCTTTTTTGCTTTTGGTTGGCTTTACTGTATTGAAGCAGGTCAATGTCAGCCAATACAGACAGCAAATCGCCTCTTTTGGTTATGGCCCTATTTCAGGTTGGTTTCATATTATTCATCCTATGATTGCAGCGCGCATGAGAGTGTCTGTTTTAATTGTGCTATGTTTTTCAATTTCTGTCGTTGATATGGCCTTAATTCTTGCTCCCTCTACACCTGCTCCTTTGGCTGTTAATATTTATAGTTGGTATCAGTCAACAGATATAAAAAGTCAGCTAATTGCTGCATCAGGTGCCGTTTATTTGCTATTCATTACGTTATGTTGTTGTGTTTTATGGATTACTTGTGGGTTCGTTTTAAAAATAATTTTTCGTATTCTCAGCTACAGAGGGGTGCGTTTGACTGTTCGCGGCCTTCCCCAAAAACTAATTATTATCCCTGTGTTTGCCACAATAGTGTTTGTGTTAATTATTGGTATGATGGGGCTTTTGTCAGCTGGAATTTGGGCATTTGTTGAAGTCTGGACTTTTCCAGATATGCTGCCACAGAAATGGGGATTTATATTGTGGAAAAATGGATCATTTGCTTATATGAATCCTTTTATTAACACGATTATAGTGGGGTTTATTACATCGTTACTTGCCATCATATCTGCAATAATTTGGTTGGAATATCCATCTGAACCATTCTCAAAAGTCACTGAGACGTTCATCTACATTCCATTGTTGCTTCCGCAGATTGGATTTCTTTTTGGAATGCAGATCTTAATAATTTGGCTACAAGTTGATGGGTTATATATTACAGTAATATGGGCACATTTTCTATTCGTGTTTCCTTACATTATGCTTACACTGGGCCCAATTTGGAGAAGGTTTGACGTGCGGTATGAACTTTTAGGGGCGAGTTTCGGCTTTAACAAATTTAAAAGGTTATGGCGGATTAAAATACCGCTTATGGCATTGCCCATCATTACTTCTTTTACAATAGGATTCGCGGTAAGTTCTGCTTTGTACCTGCCAACAATTTTTGCTGGCAATGGTAATTTTCACACCCTCACTACAGAGGCTGTAATACTAGCTGCTAATTCAAGCAGAAGGGCTGCTGGAGTGGCAGCGCTTTTGCAAATGATATTGCCATTAGTAATTTTTATCATTGCAGGATTTTACATAAGATTCAGGTTGCATAGTTTCAGATATTTTCGAATTTCATACTAAAGTGATTTTGACTAAATTTAGCAAACTTAATGTGTTATCGACAAACACGAGAACTTGCAACAATATGAATGATAAATATATTTACAGAATGATGTTTTTTAACTTGCAAAATGCTTAGATAGATGATACATGGCGTCTCGTTTTAAATTTTTTTTCGCTGGAAAGATTTTTTTGGCACTTTGACACGAAAAAGATCTGCCAAAGAGGTTTAAGTGTCGTAGCGAAATTGATGATCGGCTCAATAGTATGGCAAAAATTTCTCCGGCACAGTTTGTAAGACAGGTAAGGCAGGAAATCTTGAGGATTTCTTGGGCTTCTCGTCGTGAGACTGGACTGGCAACGTTAACTGTATTTGCAATGGCTTCGATCGCTGCGATTTTTTTCTTGCTTGTGGATGCTGTCTTGTCAAATGTTGTTCAATTTTTGCTAGGTTTTGGATCGTAAAAAATGTGCGTTTATAAGGGAATTTAAAAATTATGGCAAAACGCTGGTATGTTGTTCATGTTTTTTCAGGATTTGAAAAAAAAATGAAACAGGCAATTTTGGAGCAGGCTGTATCAAATAGCCTTGAGGACAAGATTGAAGACGTGCTTGTGCCTACCGAGGAGTTTGTTGAGATGCGCAGAGGCGCTAAAGTACAGGCTGAACGTAAATTCTTTCCTGGATATATTTTGGTAAAAATGGAACTGAGTGACGCGACATGGTCGCTAGTACAATCACAAAGTAGAGTGACGGGTTTTCTTGGTGGAAAAGGCAAGCCAGTGCCTATCACAAACGCAGAAGCGGAAAGATTGTTACGTCAGATGGATGAAGGTGTCGAGCGCCCTGTCGCTACGATAACTTTTGATATCGGCGAAGAAGTTAGAGTCATTGACGGCCCGTTCGAATCATTTAACGGTCTTGTGGAAGAGGCTGATGATGAAAAAGCTCGTCTTAAGGTTGCAGTGTCAATTTTCGGGCGTGCTACCCCAGTTGAGTTAGAGTATAGTCAGGTTGAAAAAGTCTAACTGCATCCCAACCTGGATTGATAAACCAGCATGAGCTAGCCTAAGCGCCAGCGTTTAAGAGAGTAAAATGGCAAAAAAAATTGATGGTTATATAAAATTGAACATTCCCGCAGGCGCAGCTAATCCCTCACCGCCAGTTGGTCCAGCATTGGGACAGCGTGGTGTTAATATTATGGAATTTTGTAAAGCGTTTAACGCTTCTACCGATAGTTTAGAAAAGAATATGCCGGTACCTGTTGTAATTACTGTGTATCAAGATAAATCTTTTTCCTTTACAACAAAAAATGCACCAGTTAGCTATTTTCTAAAGAAGGCAGCGGGTCTGTCAAAAGGCGGTCAGACAGCTGGAAGAGAAGTTGCTGGAAAAGTGACGGTCACTCAGATCGAGGAAATTGCAGAACAAAAAATGAAAGACTTAAATGCGATCGACATTCGAGGCGCCGTTCAAATGGTTCGTGGTTCTGCTCGCTCCATGGGTCTTGAGGTGGTGGAGGGCTAATTATGGCAGCAGGTAAAAGATTAAAATCAGGTTATGACCTTATTGACAGAAACAAAGTCTACTCGGTCGATGAAGCTGCAAAAATAATCAAAGACGCAGCCAAAGCCAAGTTTGATGAGACTATTGAGATTTCGGTTAATCTCGGTGTTGATCCGCGGCATGCTGATCAAATGGTTCGCGGATCTGTTGCAATGCCAAACGGTACAGGCAAGACAATGCGTGTCGCTGTTTTCGCACGTGATTCCA
>CABXZZ010000034.1 GCA_902516825.1 uncultured SAR116 cluster alpha proteobacterium | reverse complement strand
GAGCAGGTACATCAAGCGTTACAACCGTTGAGTAGTGATAAGGAATGAGAGGCCATAAAACGAACCCCTTCTCTATTTTTTTATTTCCTATGAAGCCATCTTGGGAGTCTGTGATTACAAGTTCAGGGGAGTCCCAGCATTCTTCCAAGCCGCCGCTAATGATAAGACATTCAACTTCTATATCAGAATATATAGCTTCCGTTCTTAGATCTCCGCCAAATGTTGCCTCTGAATAAAATGAGAGGACAGGCATATAGTAGGCGCCCTGATATCTGACCAAAAGAGGTCTATCATTAGCGATAAACTCACCACATAAAGAAAACGCAAAACAAATTGTGAATATAATAAGTGACCAAAAGGCACGTTTATTCTGCTTAAAATTTTTCCATCTTCGCTGATTGATTTTGTTGAGTTTCATGAGAGCCTCTTCTCAAAATCAATTCGCGGGTCAATCCAGATATACATTAAATCGGAAATCAGTCCTATAAGGAGTCCAATCAGACTAAATATAAATAAGGTGCCAAATACCACAGGATAATCCCTTGCAACAGCAGCTTCAAAACCCATTCGACCTAATCCGTCGAGTGAGAATATTGTCTCAATAATCAATGAGCTTCCAAAAAAAACAGATACAAAAACAGCAGGAAAACCAGCTATCACAATCAGCATAGCGTTCCTGAATACATGGCCGTAAAGCACACCCTTCTCAGACAATCCTTTTGCACGGGCAGTAATAACATATTGCTTGCGAATTTCATCAAGGAAGGAGTTTTTTGTTAAAAGTGTAAGCGTCGCAAATGCAGAAATAGTAGAGGCAAGTACAGGAAGTGAAATATGCCAAAAATAATCAAGCACCTTCTGCCAGAGAGTCAGGTCTACAAAATCGGGTGAAACTAAACCGCGAAGCGGAAATAATTTGAGATAAGAGCCGCCTGCAAATAAAACCAGCAGTAGGATTGCAAATAAAAAGCCCGGAATTGCATAGCCAATTATTATAAGACTAGAGGTCCAGCTATCAAACGTACTACCATCTCTTACTGCTTTTCTTATTCCAAGAGGGATGGAGATGAGATAGGCAAGTAAAGTGGTCCATAATCCTAATGAAAGGGAGACCGGCATTTTTTCCAATATTAGCTCAGTTACTGAAATTGACCTGAAATAACTCTCGCCAAAATCAAATCTTGCGTAATCCCATATCATATCTAGAAATCGCTTCAAAGGCGGTTTATCGAAGCCGAATTGAACTTCTAGTTCGGCAATGAAGTCATCTGGTAACCCTTTGCTTCCAAGGTAGCTTTCTGCTTTGCTTATGTCTCTTATCTCTCCTGCGCCACCTGCTATATTATCGAAAACGCTCGCATCGCTCTCCAATCCAGCAATGATTTGTTCGATTGGTCCACCAGGAACGAATTGAACAAGTGTGAAATTAATGAGCATAATTCCAAATAGTGTTGGAAGAATAAGAAAAAGTCTTCTTATGACGTAAGGGATCATTCGGGTATACTCTCAGGGCGGTTAAAAAGCACCTTCGGACTTAAGTTTATTGAAAGCAGCTTCATCAAACCACCAAAAATCTAGCGTCCCGAGATTATAAGGAGGTAATTTATCTGGGTATCGATAAATATCGTAATAAGCTACGGCATGCTTGTTCTTAAACCATTGAGGTATCCAAAAGATCTCAGAGCGAAGCAATCTATCCAAGGCGCGTGTGGCGTCATTCAATGTCTGCCGATCTTCAGCTGCGAGTATATCCTCTATAAGCTGGTCTGCTGCCCTGCTATTATATCCAGAGAGATTAAATATAGAATATTCAGCGGAATCAGAGCCAAAATACTGTTTAAGTCCCGAACCAGAGGTCAATGAAGTTCTAAAATGTCCGACCACCATATCAAAATCAAAACCTCGTTTACGTTCTGTCATTTGCGCATTATCAATGCGTGTGTGAACGGCATCTACGCCAAGACGTCGCAAATTTTCAACGAATGGATTTATTACTCTGTCAAAGGCCTGTGAGTCATTCAGTATCTCAAGCGTGAGAGTCTGACCTTGTTCATTGCGCCGAACACCATCATCGCCAACTATCCATCCAGCATCGTCAAGTAAAGCAGAAGCTTTGCGAAGATTCTTCCGGTCAAGTTGTCGAACAGATGAAATAGGCGCCAATTCAGCTTCCTCTTCAAAAATTTTGTCAGGCAATATTTCTTTCAGGGGATTTAAAAAAGCAAGTTCGCCATCACTTGGAAGCCCTCTTGCTTTCAGATAGCTGTTCTCCCAAAAAGACGAGATGCGCTCATAAATCCCATAAAATAAAGTCTTATTTGACCATTCAAAATTAAACATAAGCCCTAGCGCTTTGCGAACACGGATATCCTTAAATTGCTCTCTCCGAAGATTAAAAATGAAGGATTGTCCAGTAGCCAAGGTTCCATCTGGAGGGGTATCTTTTACAACCCAACCTTTTTCTATTGCTGGAAAGTCATATCCAGTTGCCCAGATTTTTGAAGATGCTTCGTTTCTGAAATGATAAGTACCTGCTTTAAATCCTTCAAATGCGCTATTATAATCTGCAAAATATTCCACTCTAATTCGATCGAAGTTGTGCCGACCTTTATTAATGGCTAAATCGCGCCCCCAATATTCTGGGTTTCTCTTGTAAATAATTTGGTGACCTACATCAACTGTTTCTAAAACATATGGCCCGGAACCAATCGCTGGCGTAAGCGAGGAATCCTCAAAATTAGCCCCCGTGTCCATATAGTATTTTTTTGAGAATATTGGCAGACCTCCTACCATTTGTGGTAAATCACGTGTTGGGATACCCTCTTTAAAAACAAATTTCACGCGGTGTTTGCTTAAAGCAGTTGCGCTTTCAACTTCTTTTTCAATTACAGCTCTAAAAGAGGGAAGACCCTTGTCGCGCAGAATTTCATAGGAAAACACAACATCATCTGCAGTCAACGAAGACCCATCCGAAAAACGGGCTTCAGGGTGAAGATTAAATATTACTTCAGTTCGATCTTCTGGATATTCCATTGAAGATGCTATTAATCCATAAGCTGAATCTGGCTCGTCGGCAGTGCCTTCCAACAAGGTTTCGAAAAATATAGATGATAGTTGTCCCGGTCTTCCCTTTGTACTATATGGATGCATAGAATCAAATGAGCCGAACCCCCAAATTGACATCTCACCGCCCTTAGGTGCATTTGGATTCACATAGTCAAAATGCGGAAAACCGGCGTTATATTTCAGCTCACCAAATGTGGAAATACCATGTGATGTCACTGTTTCAGCAAAAGAACGAGTGATTATTGAGTAACTAATAATAGAAAGAAGTGCTGTAAATAAGAAGCAATAACGAATGAGTGAGAGAAGGCCATTAAAATACATATCAAAAATCCCAAAAATGAGCTGAAGAACTATACTCTGTGATTATAAAGCTGTTTTAAGGTAGAAGACAATAACGCGTTGTGCTGTATTAAGCTTCATAAGTGGTAGGCGATAATGTCTCTGCAAGCAAAAAACATGCGCGATAACTGCCATGGGCTTGTTATTTTTGCCCAGGTAGATTTTTATGTGTAATTAACTATTGTTAATATTTTTTTACAGAGTTCAAATGTGACAAATCTCATCCTTATGCGCCATGCGAAATCAGACTGGTCTGAAAACGTAGCTGATTTTGAGCGTGTCCTAAATAAGCGTGGGCGAAAAAATTGTTTGGCTCTTCGCGCTTGGTTTATGGAAAACAACATTAAGCCAGATGTTGCTATCGTTTCTTCAGCAAAGAGAACACAGCACACCTTTGAGTTGATTTTTGGTATCCCCGAAATTCGGCCAAGTATCATTCAATATGAGGACATTCTTTATCAAGGGAATAGGGAGCAAATTATTCAAACTATTCGCAATTCTATCTTAACGTATAACACTATTCTTGTGATTGCTCATAATCCAACGATTTCAGAAGTTGCACAGTCCTTATGTATCTCAGGGCAAAAAGAAAATCTGCCCGTTTTCCCAACTGGCACATTAGCTATTTTATCATTCCCTAAATCAGAATTTGAATATAATTCGGGTGAATTGATACATTTTATCTCTGCGAAAACGATCATGACTAATAACGGATAGGTTAGTAATTTTACAGAGGATATTAGCTAAACTCTGAATTGTTAAAACATTACTTATCAGAAATTTATAAATAATTTTAAATATAGTCGTAAAAATTCTCGCAGTATTCTCCAAAAAAATCGGACAGCCTCATGGCTGTCCTTTTTCGTTATAAAATTATAAAATAAATACCCTACAACTATTTTTTTGCAGTTGAACTTATTTTAATGGATTAATAGTCGTTGTAGGAGAGTATTTTGTCGTATTAACACAATTTTAATTTTGGTGATCAGATTATCGATAATTAAATAACTTTTAGTAGCATGAGACTTGTATGTTGAATGTAACACAAAACCATAAATTTGGATTTGGAACACAAATTCGTAAATCACCATATTTTGAAGCAACCATGAGATGGGGTGCGACAAGCTACTCAGTCTATAATCATATGTATATTCCTAGATCTTTTGGAAATCCCGAGGAAAATTTTTGGAATCTTGTGAATAAAGCAACATTGAGCGATGTATCGGTCCAAAGACAGGTTGAAATTAAAGGCGAAGACGCAGCTCGTTTCGTGCAGTTTTTAACACCTCGGAATTTATCAAACTTTGCGGTTGGTCAATGCAAGTACATTTTAGTTACAAATGCTAATGGTGGCATTTTAAATGACCCTGTTTTGCTTCGATTAGGAGAGAATCATTTTTGGCTTTCTCTGTCTGATAGTGATATCCTGCTTTGGGCTCAAGGAGTAGCTGTAAATTCTGGTGTTGATGTTGAAATTTGTGAGCCGGACGTATCTCCTTTGCAGCTTCAAGGTCCACATTCAGGTGATATCATGGTCGCTTTATTTGGGGAGACTATAAGAGAACTAAAATATTATCGGTTAGCTGAATTTAATCTACTAGGCATTCCCCTAATTGTCTCAAGGACGGGATGGTCTAGCGAATTAGGTTATGAAATTTATCTGCGTGACAGCAATCGCGGCGACGACTTGTGGGAATATATTATGAAGGTCGGACAACCACTGGGGTTAAAGCCCGGCCATACCTCAGCTATTCGCAGAATTGAAGGTGGGATGCTATCATATCATGCTGATATGGATGCAAACACCAATCCGTTTGAGTTGGGACTTGAAAGATTAGTAGATTTGCAAATGGAAGCTGATTTTATAGGTAAAAAAGCTTTACAGGAAATAGCAAAACAAGGGGTATCTCGCAGGCAAGTTGGTATTGAAATAGATGGAGAAATGCTAACAGGCGCTAATAACGAGTTTTGGCAGATTGATATGGAATCTAAGCATATTGGGAATGTTACTTCTGCAATCTACTCGCCTCGGCTCCAAAAAAACATTGCATTGGCTATGGTTCATAAAGATTACAGCGAGATAGGATTGGAAGCTGAGTTACACACACCATTTGGGCAACGAGGAATAAAAATCGTACCAAAACCATTCTATGATCCTAACAAAAATTTAGCTATGGTGGGAAGTTTTGCCGCCTCTAATAATAATTCTAGTCAAACTGTGTCTTCCTAGCATAATATAATTCAACTACCAAAGTTGTTAAATTCCTGATAGGAGATTGCAAATGCCAACCAATCAACAAGAAATTTTGCTTGACGAGGTTTTTTCTGGCATTTTGCGGCTAACCTTGAATGATGAAAAACGCAGGAATGCTTTGTCAGAAAATATGCTCGATTCGCTTTATACAAAGATTATGGCGGCTGCTGAAAATTCTGAAATTAGGGTAATTATACTCGCGGCCAAAGGTGCTATTTTTTGTGCCGGACACGACTTGAAAGAGATAACTGAAGCCCGTAGCAGAGAAGATAAAGGTGTCGGTTATTTTAAAAAATTATTTGATAAATGTAGCGAGGTGATGAACGCAATTGTGACCCATCCTAAGCCTGTAATAGCAGAAATTAACGGTATCGCAACCGCTGCGGGGTGTCAGATTGTAGCAAGTTGTGATTTGGCCATAGCATCATATTCTTCAAAATTTGCGACACCTGGAGTAAATATCGGTTTATTCTGTTCCACCCCTATGGTTGCCTTGTCACGAAATGTATCGAATAAACATGCCATGGAGATGCTGTTGACAGGCGAGATGGTTGATAGTGCAAGAGCTGAGCAGATTGGACTGATTAATCGGTCCTGTGATGATATGTTGCTAACTGATGAGGTAAATGCAGTCGCAAACAAGATTGCGTCCAAATCTAGTTTAACCCTAGCTACAGGAAAAAAAGCATTTTATCAGCAATCAGAAATGACACTTAGTAAGGCGTATGAATATACTTCCGAAGTAATGGTAGATAACATGTTGAAGAAAGACGCTGAAGAAGGGATTTCAGCATTTTTGACAAAAAGAAAGCCGCAATGGCAGGATAAATAACATCGCTTTAAAAAAGGCAGGGCGTTTTTTTATGTCAAATATCTATAGCCAGAATTTAGAGCGTTCCCCTGCAAACTATCAACCGCTTACACCTCTAACTTTCCTTGAGCGTGCTGCAAGTGTGTATCCAGATCGAATAGCTATCATTTATGGTAGCCAGAAATATTGTTATTCAGATTTTTATCTCAGATGCCGGAAGCTTGCCTCATTCCTCTCCAAAAACGGGATTGGCCGGGGAGATACCGTTTCTGTAATGCTGGCAAATACGCCCTCTATGCTAGAGGCTCACTATGCTGTCCCTATGTGTGGAGGCGTTTTGCATTCTATCAATACAAGGCTTGATGCTTCTGCTATCGCCTTTCAATTAGACCATGCTGAAAGCAGTATATTTATAGTGGATACGGTTTTTTCTTCAATTGTGTCAGAGACCTTAGCAAAAATGGCAGGCAAACCAATTATCTTAGATTATAATGATAAAGAGCTTAAAAAATCATATCCTGAAATAGGTATATGTGAATACGAAGAAGCACTCCAAAGTGGTGATGATGAGTTTGATTGGCTAATACCATTAGACGAATGGGATGCAATTAGTGTGAATTACACCTCCGGCACGACAGGCGATCCAAAGGGAGTTGTGTATCACCACCGAGGCGCCTATTTGCTTGCGCAGGGGAATATCGTCACCACTTCGATAAAAAAACACGCTGTTTATTTATGGACTCTACCAATGTTTCATTGTAACGGCTGGTGTTTTCCATGGAGCATATCAGTTATTGGCGGTACCCATATATGTCTTCGAGAAGTGAGAGCAGATAATATCTGGCAGTTATTAAAACACCATAAGGTTACCCATCTTTGTGGAGCACCTATTGTCATGTCAACTATTTTGGATGCTGCAGAAGAAATAAAACAAACTCTTGAAGAACGGGTCGAATTTTTCACTGCTGCAGCCCCACCCGCTGAAAAATTATTAACACATATGCATGACGCAGGATTTAACATTACTCACCTGTATGGCCTCACAGAGGTTTATGGCCCCGCTGTCATAAATGATTGGCATAGCGAATGGTCAGAATTACCAAATGCCTCTCAGGCTACGCTTAAAGCGCGTCAAGGGGTACGATATCATGCGCTTGAACAGCTTGATGTATTTGATTCTGAAAAAATGAAGCCTGTTCAGCGAGACGGTAAAACAATTGGAGAAGTAATGTTTCGAGGCAACATCGTCATGAAGGGATATTTAAAGAATCCTTCTGCAACTACAGTTGCGATGAAGGATGGCTGGTTTCATTCTGGTGATCTTGGAGTGGTCTATCCTGACGGTTATATTAAACTTAAAGATAGGCTTAAAGATATAATTATTTCCGGTGGCGAGAATATCTCATCTATCGAGATTGAGGAGGTTTTGTATAAGCACTCATTTGTATCTGCAGTTGCTGTAGTTGCTGCTCCTCACGAAAAGTGGGGCGAGACCCCGTGCGCCTTTGTAGAATTAAAAAAAGGATATGAACTTTCCAGTATTGAGCTTAGAGAGTGGTGCAAACAGTATTTGGCAGGGTTTAAGTTGCCAAGTTTGTTTGTTTTTGGTCCCATTATTAAGACCTCTACTGGAAAAGTTCAAAAGGTGCAGCTACGCGCAAAAGCATCTGAAATTGCAAAAAGTCAGTCTGTGAAGTGAGTTATAAACCGCTACTTGATTCTTTTCGAGGTTCCGCGGGAATAATCCGTATCGTCGGACATCGCGGTGCACGGGGTCTTTTTCCAGAAAATAGTATTTTTGGATTCGAAAATATTTTAAAAATAGGCGTGAATCTCTTAGAATTAGATGTTGTTTTCTCCAAAGACAAAACCCCTATAATTACTCATAATTCTACCATTAGCCCCATCACTAGCAGAGATGTTGATGGCGGGTTTGTAAAGGAAATTATTAAAGTCTCATCGTTAACGGTTGAACAGATTAAAAACTATGAAATTGGTAAATTGGATCTTGATAGTGATTATGGAAAACGTTTCCCAGAGCAAGCACAGCTAGACGGCATCTATATGCCTACTCTTCAGGAATTGTTTGATAAAATGCAACAGCAGCCTGCCTTTGAAAATGTGCGCTTGATGGTCGAAATTAAATCAGACCCTAGTTTTTCGAGCCAAGATAGAAAAAATATAGCTAGTCTTATTACAAAACAAATAAAAAATACTAACCTTGCCAACAGAGTTCTTCTGCATAGCTTTGACTGGTCATTATTGTGCGAATGCAAAAAAAAGGATCCAGAAATCTTAACCTCATTCCTAACAAAAAAAGGCTACCAATATGAGAGCAAAAACAATGAATCATCAGAGGTTTATGCGCGGGATTCGGGAGAAAAATTCAACGCTTTTTCAAAAAATATTAGAGAGTTGGGTGGCTCGTTTTGGAGTCCGTATTATAGAGATATAACGATAGATAGACTTTTATCTGCTCACGAAAATAATTTGATTGTAGTTGCTTGGACCGTAAATGAGCCTGATGATATCGATTTAATGATTGAACTTGGTGTTGATGCTATCATCACAGACTATCCGCCTAGAGTCATGTCGGCGCTAAGAGCTAAAGCAAAGCACTGGCAGGACTAGAAATAGGATTATAGCTGGCCAAAATTCGGAGGTGAAATTCGGCGCTTTGATGCAGTTTCATAGGTAGAAGCAATCGATAATAATGTATCTTCGGTCCCCGGTTCAGACCGAAATACAAGAGAGAAAGGTAACCCCGGCTCTTCTAATTTTGTTGGTTTATCGGTTGGTTTGGAAATATATTTTGTTCCATCAGCATTCAGTGTGAAAATAGGGTCATATGTTGTTGTAACAAACCCTGCTGGAACCAGTATTTCAGATAAACCTGCGTTCGGTCCGTATAAACTTTCTGGTCGCAAATTATGGATGGTGTCATATTGATGAGGCTGACCTATAATACCTGGCGCCCAAGGAGTATGAAGGCGAACAAAAGCGTCTAGTTTATTTTCAATTAATACCATCATATCAATTCGTCTTAATAATTCGCGCAGCATAATACGTTCATTTACGCCTTGTCTGCCGTCAAGGGCGTTTCGTGGATCTACAGTTTCTTCCCAATTTTTAAAGCCAGCGCGTTGGTCGTCCCCCCAGAATTTAGAGCGTGCATTTAATGTTGTCCAATTATCCAGGGCCTCATGAAAGCCAGCCGATTTCCAGTCCTCTGCCCTTCGAAGTAGATATTGACTTATATGAAAGCGAAAACTATTAGCTAGCTTTTGTTCTTGAATAGAAGCAATCGTTAAATTTCGTGGAGGAGGGATACTGCCTTCAGAAAGACCAACCATATAATCAATCGGATCTAACGTGCCCGTTCCAAATATCTTCCCTGGAAGAAATTCTGTTGGTTTTATAGCCTGTGCAAAATCAACAAAAATAGGGCGTCCTTTAATATCCAAACGAAAGAGTATGTCTGGCATAAAAACAGGAAGTAGCCTTGTTAAAGCTCTGCGGAAATCAACTTTCATTGATACCATTCCTGGCTCTTGTCGCCATAAAGGATCAGAAGACTGCAATATAGTAGAACCAAGCTTCTGGCTAAGAATGTCTTTTATCTCGGATATTGCTGCATCTACTATTGGCTTTTCGGTTATTGAGTTCTCAGGATAGACAAGTGACTCTGATACTAACCCTAAGCGCACCCCTTCTAGTGACGGCTTAGATGTTTCATTAGCAAGATTGCTAGCAAAAGTTGTTTGAATAATAGATGAACGTGGGACGGTGGTGTAGGGATCTCGCTCATCATAATACCCTTGCTCAGGATCCTTTAAGGCATCTAGAATCTTTGCGCAATCTGGAAGCGATTTTCCATGCACACCTGTTCTATCGCAGTAGATGTCGGCTCCAATAGCACCTCCGTCAAACCCAATCATAGCCTTATGGGGTAGAATAAGACTAATTGCATTATGGTTTGATGGTCCTCTACATGAAGCTCTTGTTTCTTCACCTAAGCTTGCCATAACTAAATTAGTGCTAACAGATACAGCGGAACCTGAACTTGAACCAAGAGAAGCAGCTCTTGTTGTATCATATGGATTAGAGGGATTGCCGCCCCAACTTGAGCGCTGATAGCCTAATGTAGAGGGGAGTATTTGTGTTGGTTTGTGGTTGCCGCCAGGATCACCTGCTCTTCCATTATATTCAGTGTTCACTGCTTTAGCAAAAATGATAGCACCTTTGTCCCTCAGCTGTTTGGCAAGCTTGTGGTCACGCGCGGGAAAATCAATGTCATAAGCTGCGTCAGCTCCTCCAGTTGACCGCATATCCTTTGTATCGAATGGATCCTTAAACGAAAATGTCACACCATACATTGGCAATGCTTCAAGATCTGGATTGCTACCATACTCAGCATCTAATTCAGCTGCTCTCTCTAGCGCATCAGGCTGCTTTCTAAAATTCTCACATACAGCAGGAGCTCCCTCAGGAAGCGGGCCCTGAGAAGGATGTCTGTCATAATCTCCCCAGCAAGTCACAGAGCGCTCACCACGAATATTGAGTGTTGACAGGCAATTAACCTGTCCCGCATTCGGTATTCCTGCAATCATACCGAATTGCTGGTAAACGTCATTTTTAGATGCTGTTTTCTCCATTCTACCAAATTCGAGTGGGGGGCCTTTGTAATTTTCTGTGTTAGGAAGCACATCATCGACTTTAATTGTTTTTGTTGGGAATTCGATTGCCCGCCCGCCCCGCACTACACCTGGCACTTTTGCAATATCAGAACCATCTTCAGTAACAAGCATACAAGAAACACCGTTATATGCTTTAACTCGCTCTATATAGCTTTGGACAACTTCAACTAACGTTGCTTCACCAGACTTAATTGCGCTGTGCAAGTCGTCAATTGATGCTTCCACCACATTAAATTTTTGCTTTTCCATAGGCATAGGGGATGTCACTCAATTAGATGTATGCTGTAAACCAAGCGGCAGGTTAGACTGAAAAGCGATGGGATTTCTATAAAAAAAACCAACCTGATATTCTATTTAAGTCTATTCCCATCCAAGTCGAATATAAATATGTCTTTTGCGTCAACGCTAACACTGACCGAAATATCATCGTTGATTTCTGTTGCTGACTCACTAGTCATTAAAGAGACAAATTTTTCATCTGTTCTGGCATCGAGATAGATTAGTTTTTCTCTGCCAAGAGGTTCTATAACCTGAATATTATGAGAGTTCTTTGCCTTTGATTCTTTTATAAATGTTTTTTCGGGCCGAATACCAATTGTAACCTCTGACGGTAGGTTTTTTGCTTCATTCGCGGCTAGTTTAACGCTAAAATACTTTGTGTTTACAGTATTTTCACTAGTTTTGCCTTTGCAGAAATTCATAGAAGGGGATCCAAAAAAGTCCGCAACAAAAAAATTCTTGGGGTTATTATAAATTTCGTCTGGGGTTCCGATTTGTTCGATGTCTCCTTTGTTCATTATAACTATTTTGTCAGCTAACGTCATGGCCTCTTCTTGGTCATGAGTTACATATATAAAGGTTTTACCCAGCTCTTTGTGAATTCTTCCACATTCAGCTCTTAATTCTCGACGCAGTTTCGCATCCAAACTGGATAATGGCTCATCCAACAAAAATATCTGTGGCTCAGTCACTAGTGTTCTAGCAAGTGCAATTCTTTGCGATTCACCGCCAGAACATTGAAACGGCATTTTCTTCAAAAGATGTCCAATTTGAACAAGTTCTGCTACTTCCGCCACCTTATGCTCCATTTCACTCGCAGATACTTTCTTCATCCGTAAACCAAACTTTATATTATCTTCCACTGTCTTGTTGGGGAACAATGCATGGTTTTGGAACACCATTCCAATACCTCTTTTGCCGGGTTCAATATCATTCACGACATTCTCACCAATAAGGATTTCTCCATCTGTTGGATCTTCAAATCCCGCAAGCATTCTCAAAGTAGTTGTTTTACCGCATCCAGAAGGACCTACAAGCACCACAAATTGTCCATCATCAATATCGAAATTAATGTTTTTTACAGCATCAACGATTCCAAAAGATTTTTTGAGTGACTTTATTTGAATATGGCTCATTTGTAATCCCAACCTATTTTCTAATCATTCCAAAACTAAATCCGCGTGCTAGATGTTTGCGGATAGTTATACCAACTATTATCAGCGGTATCGTAATACCTACAGATAATGCTGCTTGCCTGCCATACACCCGACCTTCTGATGAGCCTTCATATTTTGCAAGTTCCACGGGAAGTGTAACAGCATCTGTTTTTGATAAAATAAAGGCCACCAGATATTCTGACCATGTGAGAATCAAAATAAACAAGAAGGTTGCTAAAAGACCGGAACGGATTACCGGAAATACGACTTCTGTAATAATTGTCCATCTATTTGCTCCCATTATCTCAGCTGCCTGCTCTAGCTCTATTGGCACCTCATCGATAAAGCTTTTTGTCATCCAAACTGCATATGGAAGTGTGGTGATGAAATAGATGGCGATAAGCCCGGTTAGTGAGTCTATTAGTCCGATTGTGGTGTAATAAAGTGATAAAGGTCCAACAAGAACAATAGGCGGCACCATTCGTAACATGAGAAGCTGAAACATTCGGGTCTCGGATAAAACTTTATATCGGGAAACACCATAAGCAATAAAGGCACCAAAAGAGACAGAAAGAAACGTTGAAATAAAAGAAATAATGGTGGAGTTCCTAAGTGCCGTAAAGGGCTTTTGGACAGATTGAGTATATTGGGTTTCAGTATGCTCCATCGCACCCCCCCAAACATTCTCATAATTACTCATTGTTGGCTCTTCAGACCAGTAAACCGGAGGCCAAGCAAGCCAGTCTTTGTCAGGCTTAAATGAAGTAGCTACAATCCAGAACAATGGGAATAACACAATCACTAACCAAATAGTAAGAAGCGTATATCGTACTACGTTATCAAAATTCTGTTTTTGAGTTTTTGTCATTTCTAATTTGCCTGCACTTGCGCTATTCGTTTATTTTCTTTTTGCAAAATATTAATCGCCGTAAGAATTATAACTACCATCATCAACATCACTATGTAGCTCATAGCAGCTGCTTTCGACCAATCAAAATAATACCAAGTGTTGAGATAAATAAGCACGGGGATGGTCTCTGTAGAAGTTCCAGGTCCACCTTGAAAAATAGCCCATGTTTTCGGAAATTCTGCCATAGCTTCTAAGAAGCGAAGTACTAATGCTAGAACAATTATTGGTCTTAAAAGCGGGAGCTGTATTTCCAAGAAAATCTTAATCCGAGAAGCACCAAGAATTTGAGCTGCCTCAACAGGCTCTTTAGGCAAAGATGCAAGGCCAGCCATCATTATGATAAAGCTAAATGGGGCCCAGTTCCAAATTTCCATAAGCACTACTGTAAAAAGAGCGATATCCGGATTTGTAATCCACATAATTAACATATCTCTTCCTATAATAGCGGAGAGGATCCCATTCAAAGGACCTTTCTGATAAAGAATCATTTCTGCTGTGTACGCGATAACGATTGGAACTGTCAGCATTGGAATAATAAATATAATGTAGTAAAACCACTGCAACCTAAAATTCTTGTACATTAGCAAGGCAAGCCCAAAGCCTATTATAAAACATCCCACCGTTGAGGCTAGAGCAAAACCTAGAGAGCGGATGATTGAAGCATGAAAGCGTTCGTCACTCAATACTTCACTAAATATGTCTAGTGCATACCATTCAGATGCCCACCAACCCTCAGAATAAATTGAATAATAATTAAATGAAAGATAAAGCTGTAACAATAATGCAGGTCCTAAAATTAGCATTATTGAGGCGATAAGTGGAAATAAAACCATCTTTTTGTAACGCTTCGTTCGCTGAAGCATTATTTCAGAACGTGCCATTAAAAGCTCTTATAAATAAGGAGGCCAAAAATCCACCTGACCCAACAAAGAGCCAGGTGGTATTAGATTTAAGCAGGGGCGTCGATTTTCGGCATAACTGCTTTATAACTAGCAAGTTCGGCCTTAAGCTTACGCTTTCCTGTTTTCTTCACGATACCAGAAAATTCTTCCTGGGTCTTTTTGATACCTTCAGAAACTGAAATAGAACCAACATACGCTTCTGAAAGATTTTTGTTTAAGATATCTGTAAACTCCATATATCCAGTCAGATAAATTGGGGGCGCAGATACTTGCAGGCACTGCTGAATTCCCTCTAAGCCACCTTTTGTATAAGTCTTAGCAACAACCTCGCTAGTCATATGAGATTTAGCCCAGGGGTCGTGGAAAGTATTTGCAGGGTCAGCGACGATAGCTTCGCTTTCTTGTTCTGTTGTCAACCACATGGCTAAGTAAGCCGCAAGTGCTTTTCTTGGGCTATGTTTGTTCACAAGCAACGCACCTAATGGGTCTGATATAGAACGGTAAATACGCTTACCACTGAAGTCCGAACCAGGAACTAAGCCATATTTCCATTGGCCGACAGTTTTTGACTTAGCTGGGTTTTCGTTCAAAGCAACGATTCCATCCCAGTACTGTCCTGAGAACACTTTTCCGCCGGTCATCCGCGGGATCATTTGCGGAGTACCCCAACCGGGAGCTTCTGGATGAGACACATCTTTATATTTCATATAAGTTTCCCAGGCGTATACTGCCTCGTCTGTATCCATAGTTGGATTCATGTCATCGTCAAAAGTAAACCCGCCAGCACTATAAAGCTGCATAAACCACCAAGTCGCGCCATTGGCTCTATTTCTCAAATTCATTGAGCCGTAATAGTCGTCATCGGTAGCCTTTGCGGGCGGCGCAAAGAATTTCATCCATTCGATCTCTTCCTCCCAAGTGCCTGGCCATGATGGGCTTTTCCCAAATTTGTCTTCATAGGCAGCTGCATTCTTTTCCACTGTTGCCCAATGGATAAACTGTGTATGAACGTTTCCGTCTGTAGGCATCCCAAATGTTGCACCCTTATACTTCATAAATGTATCGAACGTTCCTACAGCATTATAATCAAATCCAACTTCTTCCATGTAAGGGTCTAGTTCTTCAAGCATTCCTATTGATGCAAGTGTCGGTATCATATTTGAATTAATGTGAAATAAATCGAACTCTGGTGATTTAGCCACTCCCTCGGCAACAACAGCAGGGGGCGCTACGAATATAGATATGTCCTTTATATCAGAAAAGTTTGTTCCAGTTTCTGCTGCAAACTTTTCACAAGAGGCTTTCATTGGAGCATAATACAACGCCCAAATAATACCTTTTAGGTCTGCAGTACCAGCACTCTTTGCTGCTTCAATAATCTTTTGATTTACAGCACTGTGACCACCGGCCGTCGCCATTTTAGGCAAAGCCATTAGTGCTGTTGTAGAAATCGCAGTATTCATAAAGCTTCTGCGAGATAATAATTGTCCTAGTTTTAAACGCATTTCACACCTCCCGTAATTTCTCATTATTTTTTATCGCTTGATAACATAATAAGCTAATTGTTGTTCTTTATATTTACTTATCTATTTTTATCGATAATCATCATTTAAGATGAAACTCAATAAAATTTAAGTTGTCAACACTTCGTAACATTATAATTTTTATGTTATGGAAGATTTAAACATAATAAATATTTAGTAAGGACAGCTCGATTTATTTAAAAAATATTTTTAAATATTCGTCTGTAAAAAATAATTAGGAGGTAAGAATGGACGATATTGCTAACTTTAAATCGGAAATAAGAGATGGAATGGTT
>CABXZZ010000033.1 GCA_902516825.1 uncultured SAR116 cluster alpha proteobacterium | reverse complement strand
CCGGCATGCCCCAAGCGAGCCCACCGGTTTTCTATATGGTCGCTATGACGCCGATATTGGCATCATTTCAAATGATAATATTTCATTTCTACGGGCGCAGATAGCAGAAGATAGTTTGATTGTATGCAGCCCTGCAACAAGATGCCAGAAAACATGTGATGCAGTGTTATCCAAAACTGACCCGCGTCAAACGCATGATGCCCTTTGGGAGCAATCTTTTGGCATATGGGATGGCACCGCCTTCTCACACCTACCAGATATAGGCCCTCTTGCAGGAGAAGCGCTTGCAGACTTCACACCGCCTCATGGCGAGAGTTTTTCAGATCTTTGCAGGCGTGTTAATCCTATAATTGAGAATATCTGCCTAAATGAACCTACACAGAATATTACATTTTTTGTTCATGCAGGGGTGATTCGTGCGGCGCTCTCGCTTGCTTTTAGCAGTCACATACCAGCCCTAAGTTGTGAGATTGACCCATTGTCAGTTACAAAATTACGCTATCTAGGTAAGCAAGGTTTTTCTGTTGTATCTGTAAATAGAACTGCGATTACATGAGCATGCTTATCTGCGCATTGATTGCTCTTATTATCGACCGTATAATTGGATGGCCCGACTGGCTATTTCAGCGCATCTCTCATCCTGTTGTGGCAATTGGACATCTTATTAGCTGGTGCGACAAAACATTCAACAGAACAGATAAGTCTTCATCCATTAGGCGTGCTAGCGGCATTATTACTGTTATTATAGTCGCAGGGACTTGCCTTTTGGTTGCTCTAATTATATCACAATTTATTCCTAATGGTCTTTTTGGTATAATTCTAACATCCTTGATCATCTGGCCTTGGATTGCTGCTAAGTCCTTAAACGACCATATAATAAAAGTTGCCCTTGCGCTCGCTGCTTTGGATTTAAATGAAGCGCGTAGCGCGGTTTCTATGATAGTCGGACGAAATGTCAAAACACTTGATGATTTCGATATTGCAAGAGCCAGTCTTGAAAGTCTTGCTGAGAATACGTCAGACGGCGTGGTTGCACCTTTATTTTGGACCGTTATATTAGGCCTGCCGGGCTTGTTTGTATATAAAGCTATCAATACTATGGATTCAATGATTGGTTATCGCACTCAAAACTATGAAGCATTTGGATGGGCAGCAGCTAAGCTAGATGATTTAGCTAATTTTCTGCCTGCCAGGCTGACAGGATTACTATTCGCTTTAACAGCTACAAAGCCTTTCTATTCTATAGCTATTATGTGGCGTGATGCGAGCAAACATCGCTCGCCAAACGCGGGCTGGCCCGAAACAAGCTTTGCCGCCGCTCTTAACATACGGCTATCAGGACCACGCAACTATGCAGGTAAAAGAAGCAGCGACAAATGGTTGCATGAAGAAGGCGAAAACCCCACAGAAAAAGATATCGTTCTTGGCCTAAAACACTATAACCGCCTTTTAAATTGGCTTAACGTGATTGCTCTTGCCCTCTTGGTATTATTTTGGCTAAACACAGGCTGGGTATTAAATGGCGGTATTTGAACATGGCGGTGATTTAGATAGAGCTATTACCCAGTATGGCGGCAACCGAAAAGACTGGATTGATTTATCAACTGGCATAAACCCCTACTCCTACCCTGTTTCTAATCTTGTATCTAGCCTCTCATCAGATTTCTTAAGAGATTTGCCAGACCAGCAGCTAATAGAAACCACCGCCCAGTCTGCTAGAAACGCTTATCAGGCGAATTTCAGCGGGTTGCCTTTAGCAGGCGCTCAACAAGCCATCCAGCTTTTCCCATCAATCATTGAGGTAGGTTCAAAAAAAGCCTGTATTCTACATCCAAGCTATAATGAATATGAAGCTCAATTACAAAAAGCTGGTTGGCAGATAACCCATTGCCACCACCTTGATGAGATGACAGGTGCTGATTGTGCTATTATCGCAAACCCAAATAATCCTGATGGAAGACAGTTTTTGCCAACAGAACTGCTTGAACTTGCAGGTATTGTTGGCACACTTATTATCGATGAGAGCTTTTGTGATTTATATCCGCATCTCTCAGTCTTGCCACTTACAACAGAACAGCACCAAAATATTATAATCTTTCGTTCTTTTGGGAAATTTTATGGTCTTGCAGGATTGCGGCTTGGTTTTGTTTTTTCTCACAGTAAAACCCTCAAACAATTTGAAAGCGCTGCTGGAAAATGGGCTGTATCAGCCCCAGCTCTTGCCATTGGCGCTGGTGCTTTGCAGGATGAAAACTGGCGCCAGCAGACGATGGCAAAGCTGACGCATGATGCTAAACGACTGGATAGGATAGCCCACCAAAACGGGCTTCATCTTATAGGGGGCACAGATTTATTTCGCTTATATCAGTGGGATAATGCAAAAAATATGCAAGATAAACTAGCAGGGCATAAAATATGGAGCCGTATTTTTAGCTATTCTGAGAATTGGATAAGGCTTGGTATTCCGACAGATGATAGCTGGGAACGGGTTCAGAGAGCGCTTCAAAGCTAGCGAGCAAGCGCAAAAATCTTATCCACATCCAAATAAGTTTCAATGTGATTTGCAAGCCTATCAAGCGTATCCTCTACCTGAATATGATAGGAAAACCCGCTGACTGACACGCCTAATTTATCCAGAAACGCCTCGCGAAAACTATCTTGCGAGAAAAGTCCATGGAGGTAACTGCCTTGAACACGGCCATCTTTCGAGCATGCCCCCTCATTTCTTCCGTCTATCAACGCAAAAGGACGCGCGCAATCTGCTCCGCTGGTCTCTCCTAGGTGAATTTCATAGCCTTTAATTTCAAGAGATGTTGCAAAATGGGTGGCGCTTACAACTCTGACTGTTTTTGCTGCTTGCATAACTGTTTGGATTTGCAAAAAACCTAATCCCTCAGTTTCTCCTGCATCTCCCTCAATCCCCTCTGGATCACAAATTTTGGTCCCAAGCATTTGAAACCCACCGCAAATACCCAAAATAGAACCGCCGCGGCGATGATGTGCCTTAAGATCAATATCCCAGCCCTGTTCCCGCAGAAAGCTGAGGTCGTCTACAGTAGATTTACTGCCAGGTATTAGAACAAGATCAATATCCGCTGGAATTGCTTCCCCTGCTTTTATCATAATAAGTTCCACTTCAGATTCTTGAGAAAGTGGATCTAAATCGTCAAAATTTGCCATTCGGGAAAGACATAAACAGGCAATTTTATAATGTGCAGAGGCTTTGGGGCCATGGTTGGCAATATCAAGTGCATCTTCTGCAGGCAGGCGCCACGCATCCTTAAAATAAGGTAGCACTCCAAAACCTTCCCAGTTCGTGCGTGACTTTATAAACTCATACCCCTCATCAAACAAACTCAAATCACCTCGAAATTTGTTGACGATAAATCCTTCAATTAAATCACGGTCGTTATCTGGTAATACGGCATCTGTTCCAACAAGCTGGGCAATAACACCCCCCCTGTCAATATCACCAACCAATACCACAGGAACAGATGCCGCACTCGCAAACCCCATATTAGCAATATCATTTTGGCGCAAATTAATCTCAGCAGGGCTGCCAGCACCCTCAATAATAACCAAATCAGATTGTGATTTCAGCCTTTCAAAGCTAGTTAAAACAGGTGCTAATAGCTGGCGTTTTATATGAGTATATTCACGCGCTTTTAACGAACTATGATATTTGCCATGTATGATTAACTGAGAGCCTGTTTCTGTTTCAGGTTTCAAAAGGATTGGGTTCATATCTGTGTGGGATTGCTTTTTACTGGCGCGTGCCTGTAATGCTTGTGCGCGCCCTATTTCGCCGCCATCAGCAGTCACTGCAGCATTATTAGACATGTTCTGTGGTTTAAATGGAGAAACTCTAAGTCCGCGATTACTGGCGGCTCTGCATAAGCCAGCAACCAAGACTGACTTGCCAACATTGGAGCCAGTGCCTTGTATCATTACAGCAGGCATTCCATCAAAACCTTCTCTAAAACTCTATCCCTTTTTGGGCTTTAATACCATCACGAAAGGGATGCTTAATAAGCGACATTTCTGTTACTAAGTCTGCTGCTTCTATCAATTCGTCTTTGGCATTGCGGCCTGTTAGAACAACATGTGTCATTAACGGCTTTTCATGAAGAAGAAAGTCAACAACCTCTTCAATATCCAAATAATCATAGCGAAGCGCAATATTGATCTCATCTAATAATATAAATTTTATGTCTGGGTCGCGAATCAGCTCTTTTGCTTTTTCCCAACCTGCCTTTGCGGCTGCGATATCACGCTCTCTATCCTGTGTCTCCCAAGTAAAGCCCTCACCTGATACAATAAAAAGGCACTCTTTTTGAAATCTTTTTTCCAGAAAATCACGTTCACCCGTACGCCAAGTCCCTTTAATAAATTGCACAACTGCGCAGGGAATGCCATGTGCGATACATCTCATAATCATTCCAAAACCAGAAGAGGACTTGCCCTTTCCTGACCCTGTATGAACCATTATCAGACCTTTCTCCTCTGTTTTAGTAGCCATAAGCTTATTACGGGCAGCTTTGATTTCTTGCATTTTTTTATTATGGATTTTATTGCGCTCAACCTCTTTTTCTGGTTGTTCTTCCTGTTCGCTCATCAAACAATATCCTCTTTCAAAAAATGGTGGGAGATAAAATGGCTTAAATTGACGATATAAGTAAGAACCAGATTACGATTACCAGCCAGATTACTATTACTAAATAGCTTATATTTGTAAATAAGAGCAGATAAATCCGGTTATTTGAAATAGGAAAATAATAAAAAAATAAGGGTCGGATATTGAGCAGTGACATAATTTGATTCAACAGTATATTCTGACCTAACATAAAATACATGCTGAATAGTAAGAATGGCCTGTCATAATAGTTTTTGAAGACAGACCAGTAACGGCAAAAATCAAAAAGGGCATAAGGGCTAATAATGCAAAATATCACAAAAATTCCGGTTACTATAATTACAGGATTCCTTGGCTCTGGAAAAACCACACTGATTTCTCAGCTAATGCAGAACCCGCTTGGAAAAAGGCTAGCGGTAATTGTAAATGAGTTTGGGGATGTTGGCGTTGATGGGCAGATTTTAAAAGGATGTGCTATCCCAAATTGCCCAGAAGAGAATATAATGGAACTGGCAAATGGATGTATTTGCTGCACAGTGGCTGATGATTTTATTCCAACGATTGAAGCATTAATGTCGCTTTCAGACCAGCCAGAACATATCTTAATCGAAACCTCAGGTCTTGCACTGCCAAAACCATTGCTTAAAGCCTTTAACTGGCCAGATATACGCTCTCGGATTACTGTTGATGGTGTGATTGCGCTCGCCGATGCAGAAGCTGTGGCATCAGGGCAATTCGCGCCAAATCTTGCCGGCGTTGAAGCACAACGTGAAGCAGATAATGCGCTTGACCATGAAACCCCGTTATCGGAGGTATTTGAAGATCAAGTGGCCTGCGCTGACCTTATTCTTCTTACCAAAGCTGATCTTGCAAATGAAGCAGATAAAGCAAAAGCAAAACAAATCATCGCAAATAATACCCCCCTCCAACTACCTATTATTGAAGTAGTAGAAGGACAGATTGACCCACGTCTTATCCTGGGGCTGGAGTCTGCTGCAGAAAATGATATTGAGCAACGACCCTCTCATCATGATGGGGCACCTGAGCATGATCATGAAGATTTTGATAGTGCCATTTTTAATATCGCTGAGTTTGATTCGCCAGAAACCCTTGTTCAAAAAATCGAAACACTTGCTCGTGAACATCATATTTTAAGGGTTAAGGGCTATGCGGCTATTTCAGGTAAGCCGATGCGCCTTCTGGTGCAGGCTGTGGGCTCGCGTGTGCGCTCACAATTTGATAAAATGTGGCAGCCAGATGAAGTGCGCAACGGTCAACTTGTTGTAATTGCGGAACATGATCACATTAATGTGCCTGCGATTAACGAAATTCTGAAGGGCTGAACGAGCAGATGCACGTCCTTTTCGTTGAAAGACATGGATTAGAAGAAACAGAGGTGCCTATTGATCTTGACCATCAGCCAGCAGACCTTGTCATTCTCTCTTTTTCAGATAGCGACCTTGGCGGATTTGCGGCTGGCTGGCAACGTGCTAAAACGCAAAATGAGCTTGATTTTCCAAGCATCCGGCTTGCTAATCTAACCTCCCTCAAACACCCTGTTTCAGTTGATACCTATATTGAAAAAACCCTGCGCCATGCAAGCGGTATTCTGATTCGTTTAATTGGCGGCATGCCTTACTGGTCCTATGGGCTCAACCAGGTTGCCCAAATTGCCAAGAGGCATAATATCGCATTTGCTGTTATCCCAGCGGATGGTCGTTCTGACAAACAACTCGATGAGATCTCATCTGTGCCAGTATCAACTTTGCGTCGCTTGCAGCATCTCTGTGAGATAGGAGGCGAAGTTGCAGCGCATTCAGCTTTGGCGCAGTTAGCGCTAGCTGCAGGTTTATATGCAAGCCCTGTAAGTGGTAGCAAAATGATAGGTAATGTTGGTGCATGGACACCACAACATAAACTGTGTTGTCCATTTATTGCGCGGGGGTTTGACACTAAACCTCTTATTCTTATTACATTTTATCGCTCTTTTCTAACAGCGGCAGACCTCAAACCCATAACAGCTTTATTTAATAAATTGCGCGACTATGGCTTTGATGTAATGAGTTTGTTTGTCCCTTCGCTAAAAGCGCCTGATGCAGCTTATTGGCTAGAGAGACAAATAGTGCATTATTCACCTGCTTTTATTATTAACGCTACTTCTTTTTCAGGAAGAGGCAAGGATGGCCGCTCTCCGCTTGACATAGCGAATGTGCCTGTCTTCCAGATTGCATTTTCAACGTCTAATCGTGCTGCATGGGCAGAAGCAGATAGAGGCCTGTCTCCAGCAGATATGGCAATGCATGTTGTATTACCAGAGGTAGATGGCCGTATTTTTGCAGGCGTTGCTTCTTTTAAAGAACCAGAAGCAATAGATGAAGCGCTGCAATTTGCAGCCATAGGGCATCAACCTGATGAGCAGCGCATTCACGCGATTTGCGATAAGATTGCAAATTGGCACAGGCTACAAACAACGCCTCTTGCTGAGCAAAAACCAGCTCTTATCTTATCCACCTACCCCGGCCGTCCTTGGCAATTGGCACATGCTGTTGGCCTTGACGCTATTGCATCAGCTAAGGCGATATTAGAGGATCTAGGTCATCCTACACAATCCATAAAAGAACCTCTTGAAAGCCTTCTTAACCATAACACAATATCTTGGGATATAGCCTCTTATAAAACTGCTTTGAGCGAATTGCCGTCAAATTTACAAGAAGCTCTAAATGCCGAATGGGGCGAGCCAGAAGCAGATCCGTATGCCATAAATGGCGCGTTTGAATTTGCTGGTTTGTCATTTGGAAATGCGGTTATTGCATTACAACCAGAGCGAGGCATAAAGCAAAATAAACAGGTTGATTATCACGATATTTCCCAAACTCCCTCTCATAGCTATGTTGCCTTTTACTTATGGATTCAAAAAGAAATGAAGGCAGATGCCATTATTCACATTGGCGCACATGGAACGTTGGAATGGCTACCAGGCAAAGCTGTTGCTTTATCAAACGAGTGCTGGCCGGAGGTGCTGGCAGGGAATTTGCCAATCATCTATCCCTTTATCGTTAACGATCCTGGCGAGGCAGCACAAGCCAAAAGACGCATTAGCGCTGTTACTCTTGGTCACATACCACCGCCTCTAAAACAAGCAACTGCGCCAAAGCAATTTAGTCAGCTAGAATCCTTGCTTGATGAATTCTCCACCGCAGATGGTCTTGACCCCAAAAGGCGTGACAGGCTGAAAAGTGATATTATCTTTGAAGCAGAATCACTAGGAATTGCAGAGGATTTAGGAGTTGAATTTGGAAGCACCACTTCAGAAGCACTTACCAGAATCGATGCATTCGTATGTGATATAAAAGAAAGTCAGTTTGGGGATGGTTTGCATATTTTTGGCAGAGGCGGGCAGCCACAATCTGCTTTTGAAACCAAACCATCTATTCTAAATGAGCAAAAATCCATGATTGAGGCATTATCTGGAAAGAGGATTGCTGCTGGTCCTTCTGGCTCTCCTTACAGAGGGCGATATGACGTTTTACCATCTGGGCGAAATTTATATTCAACAGACCCACTTTCGGTCCCAACAAGAGCTGCCTACAATCAGGGCGTTAAACTAGCAGAAGAATTTGTCAGGCGGCACTTGCAAGATAAAGGTGATTGGCCATCTGGTGTAATTGTTGATTTATGGGGGTCTGCTACAATGAGGACTGCAGGCGAGGAATTTGCTATGGCACTTCATTTGCTGGGCATAAAGCCTGATTGGGCAAGCGGATCCGACAGGGTTACAGGTTTTGAAATTCTACCTCTTGCTGTATTAGATAGACCCCGAATTGATACCACCCTGCGCGTATCTGGCCTGTTCAGAGATGTATTTCCAACGTTATCAACCTTATTTCAGCAAGCAATTGACGCGTTGCGCGAACGAGATGAAAGCAATGAATTCAACCCGTTTGTAGGCAAGCCAGATGATGATTCAGCCCGTATATTTAGCCCTGCCCCTGCCTCCTATGGGCTTGGCATGGGCGGTGCTGCAGAGCGATTTAATAAAGAAGGTAGAATAGCGGCTGCAAATGCCTGGATTAATGCCAGCCAATATGCCATTAATGGCCCGCAGATTACTCAAAATAAAAAGGCCCTAATTGCCCGCATTCAAAAAGCAGATAGCTTTGTTCATATGCAAGACATGCCAGAGACCGATATCCTATTATCATCAGATTATGCTGCTCACGAAGGCGGATTTGCAGCTGCCAAATCAGAAATTGGCGGAGAGGCAAATCTCTATCATTTAGATAATACAAATCCTGATAAGCCTATTTCACGAAGCCTTTCAGAAGAAATTGCACGCGTTGTGCATGCAAGAGCAACTAACCCTGATTGGCTTGCTGGAATGATGCGTCATGGACATCGCGGTGCAGCGGAAATAGCGGCGACCTTATTCCATATGGCAGCCTTTTCAAATCTTGCAAATGTCGTCGGAAGTCATCTATTTGATAACTTTCATGATTGTACTTTGGGAAATCAAGAAATTAATAGTTTTATGAGCAAGGTTAATCCTGACGCCCTTAATGCCATGCAGGACTGTTTTGAGAAATTACATGAAGCAGGATTATGGCAAACAAGACGTAATTCTATTCGCGCTAGTCTTGAGGCAATAGAATGAATAAACCAGAAGCCAGAGGATGGTGCCCATCAGCGCTTATGCCAATGATGTCAGGAGATGGATTGCTGGTTAGAATAAAACCTGCCTTTAGCAGGCTGACAAGCCGCCAAGCACAAATGATTGCATTATTATCAAAGCGTCATGGAAATGGTTTCATGGATATAACCAACAGGGCGAATCTTCAAATAAGAGGTCTGAAGCAATCCGATTATCCCCTTATGTTGAAGGATTTACAAGATAGCGGAATTGTGGAAACACATGAAGCGCGTGATAGCTTAAATCTTATTCTTGCGCCTTTCACTGAGAGCCAATCTATTGGCTGGCGCTGTGCTGAGGCATTATATAATGCCGCTAGCGGGTTTCCTGCCCTGCCATCAAAATTCGGCTTTGCTATTGATTGTGGCACTACGCGCTATCTGCAACATGCATCTTGTGATATCAGAGTGGAGATAGATGAAACTGGCCAGTTACTCATAAGGCTTGATGGATGCGAGCAAGGATATGTTACCTCAGAAGAAACATTCCAAAGCGATATTTTGCAATCACTACACTGGTTTGTCAGCTCCCAAAACAAGAAGTACTCTTATAATCGGATGCATTACCTTATTGCAGATAGTGATGTTCCAGATATCTTTACAACAACCAAGCCATGTAAAAACACAAAGTCACTTTATCCCGGCCGTGAAGAAGACTGGCACATAATTGTACTTCCATTTGGTCAAATAACAGCAGACCAACTGCTGGAAATCGCAGACCAAACGCAAGAGATAATATTCTCCATAAATCGATGTCTGGTTATTGATAAAACGGCAACGCTAGGCCAGCAATTCATCACCTCAAAAGATGATCCAAGGTATCATGTCACTGCTTGCGCAGGCATGCCCGCCTGCACAAACGCAAGCATAAGCACAAAGCAACTCGCATTAACTATATGTGAAAGCCAAGCAATTCTGGCTGGCAAATCATATCATATATCTGGATGCAGCAAGGGATGCGCCATGCCGTCCAACAGCGATATCTGCATTATAGGGGAGCTTGGCTCTTATAATATGTTGGAAAATGGATGTGCGTGGGATAAGCCTTCTTACACATCTCTATCAGAAACTGCATTGATGGATGCGTTACTGAACCTTCAAATTTAACCTTCAAAAGACTAGAAAAAAATGCTCTTTAATTACGAAAAAAATGGTGCTGCAATTTATAAGGAATCATTTGCAACAATACGGGCTGAAGCTGATTTATCAGCATTTACACCAGAAGAGGAAATCATCGCTGTGCGTATGATACATGCATCTGGCATGGTGACGCTTGCACAATCAATAAAATTCACCTCTGATTTTGTGGTAGAGGCGCGTGCTGCTATAGAAAAAGGGGGTACTATATTATGTGATACAAAAATGGTTAGCGAGGGTATTACCCGCTCAAGACTCTCAAAGAGCAATCAAATTATTTGCACATTGCAGGACCCTCGCGTTAAAGCAATGTCCAAGAATGCTGGTAATACAAGATCTGCTGTTGCCATTGAATTATGGCGTCCCTATTTGGAAGGCGGCGTAGTTGCAATTGGAAATGCGCCAACTGCTTTATTTCATCTTCTAAATTTACTCAAAGACCCAGATTACCCCCGCCCAGCTGCAATTATTGGATGTCCTGTTGGATTTGTTGGCGCGCGTGAGAGTAAAGAGGCATTACTATCGTCAGCGCCTGTGCCGTGCTGTGTTACCACTGGCAGGCTTGGCGGTAGCGCTATTACGGTAGCCGCGATAAACGCCCTTGCTAGCCATAGTGAATAGAATTGTTAGGAAAGAAAAAATCCAAATGAGTAAACTCACATGATACCGAAAGGCAGAATTTATGGAGTTGGGGTTGGCCCCGGTGCGACAGACTTATTGAGCGTGCGAGCTGACAGGCTAGTGCGCGAAGCAAGACATATTGCTTTTTTCAGAAAGGCTGGGCGCGCTGGCCATGCTCGCCAAATCGTCAGCGCTTTATTGTCTGAGGATGTAATAGAATTTGCAATGGAATATCCTATTACAACTGAAATTCCGTTATCAGACCCACGCTATAATGAAATTTTGTCTGACTTTTATACCAAATGTTGTGCGCATATCTCATCATTGTCGCTGGACGGTGAAGATGTGATTATATTATGTGAGGGAGATCCCTTTTTCTATGGATCTTTCATGCATATTTACAGCCACGTTAAAGACACCTTGCCGGTTGAGGTTGTGCCTGCGATTACTGGCATGTCAGCTGCCTGGACGGCTACCAACATACCTATAAGTTGGGGTAATGATATCCTCACTATTTTGATGGGAACACTGGATGCCGCCATTCTTGAGAACCAATTACGAGATACTAATGCAGCTGTAATAATGAAAATCGGGCGGAATTTGTCCAAAATCAAACAAGCCCTCAAAATAACAGGTCGGTTTGATGATGCGTTCATCGTAGAATATGCGGCTATGGCTGAGCAAAAGGTGCAACAATTATCAAACTATAAAGCGGAAAACGCGCCTTATTTTTCCATTATTATTCTACATGGACAAGGAAGACGGCCATGAGTGGAAGAGTGATTGTTGTTGGCCTTGGCGCTGGCGATCCTGCACAAATAACACCGCAGGTAGCACAGGCGATAGACTTAGCAACAGATGTAATGGGCTACATTCCTTATATAGACAGAATCACACCCAAACAAGGCGTAAGGTTGCATCCCTCCGATAATCGGGTTGAGATAGAGCGGGCAGAGCATGCGCTAACTTTAGCGCAAGCAGGACGCATTGTTTTAATCGTATCCTCTGGTGACCCTGGTGTATTTGCCATGGCGGCTGCTTTATTTGAAGCGTTAGAAAAAAATCTGCGAAAATGGCAGGATATAGATATTGAAATACTGCCCGGGATTACAGCTATGCTTGCGGCGGCTGCGCTAGTTGGTGCTCCTCTTGGTCATGATTTCTGCGTGATTAATCTAAGTGATAATCTAAAGCCATGGTCTATTATCGAGAAGCGCCTGTTAGGAGCGGTGGAGGCAGATTTTGCAATGGCTTTTTATAATCCGCGCTCAAAATCACGCCCAGAGGGGTTTGAGAAAACCCTTAAATTGCTTCAATCTCTGTGCGAGCCAGACAGGCCTGTTATTTTTGCAAGAGCTGTTACAACAAAAGAAGAAACCGTACAGATAGTGCCTATCTGCAAAGCCAATGCAGAAATGGCTGATATGCGAACTCTCGTTATCGTTGGCTCAAGCCAAACCCGAATTATAAAGCAGAATAAGCAAAAATGGATTTATACACCTCGCAGCTATCCAGATACAGATATCCAGTGAATTACCTCCTCTGAATTATAGAATGTCAGCCTATCTACGATGACAGGTCTTTCAATCATGATGACTTCAATCTCTAATTGACGTGCTGCTTCAATCTTTGCATAGGCAGCCTTGCCACCAGCATTTTTTGCAACGATCAAATCAATTTTATATCTGGATAACAGTAATTTGTCTTGGCCTGTGGTAAATGGTCCGCACGAGATTTCAATCACTTGATTTGGAAACAAAGGGGGCACTTCTGGTCTATCTACAAGCCGCAATAGAAAAAAATGCTGAGGATTATTGTAAAATTGAGCTAAATGCATACGCCCGATAGCAAGCATGACACGCTTTGGGTCGCCTTCAAGCGCGGCTGCAGCTGCCTTGATGTTAGGTACCAACCGCCACTTATCTGCTTTTTGTTTTTTCCATTGTGGACGTGTTAGTGCCGCCAATGGTATATTTGTTTTCTGGCAGGCTAAAAAAGCATTCTGACTCATCTGCGCTGCAAATGGATGAGTTGCATCTACAAGGTGCGTAATACCATTAGCGGTAATATAAGATGCAAGACCCTCTACCCCGCCAAAGCCGCCAATTCGTCTCTGGATTGGTTGTTGACGGATACGTTCCACACGCCCAGCATAGGAAATAGTAGCGTTAAATTCTGTTTTAGAGATAAGATGTGCTAAGGATGATGCTTCTGTTGTACCCCCTAGTATTAAGAGATTTTTTGGCATGAAGAGTGACCCTTGGTTAATCATTATTGGCATGGATAGTGGCGGTTTTGACGAGCTGTCAAAGGACGCTAAAAACCATATTACCTCTGCTCGCTATATTATAGGCCCGGCGCGTCACTTGTCTATGCTACCTGACTGTGATGCTGATTTAGTCAAATGGCCTGTGCCTTTCTCTAAAGGGGTGGAAATGATACTTGCAAGACGTGGCCAGCCATCGGTTATGCTTACCTCTGGTGACCCGTTTTGGTTTGGTGCAGGCACGCAAATCACATCACATCTTGCCTCTAAAGAATGGGTTGCATTTCCAAGCTATAGTTGCTTTTCACTATGTGCCGCAGAATTAGGCTGGGCATTGGAGAAAACCCTTTGTATTGGGCTACACGCCGCGCCCATTTCAAGACTGCGCCCACATCTTGCTCCAAACCGTAAAATTATGGCAACCATGCGAGATGGCTCATCTGTAAGCCAGCTTGCCTCCTATCTTGGCAATATAGGTTTTGGTAAAACACATATTACCTGTCTTGAATCGCTTGGCGGTGCAAACCAAAAGATAACAAAAATACGAGCTAATGAGATAGGAGAATTTGAATGTGCCCATCCTGTTATGGTTGCTCTGGTTATTGCAGGGAATGGGGAGGTGATGCAAACAAGTTCTGGCCTGCCGGATAGCTGGTTCATTCATGATGGTCAGATTACCAAGCAAGCTATAAGAGCCTTTACGCTTTCATCATTAGCGCCTCGAACAGGGGAACATTTGTGGGATTTAGGCGCTGGTTCTGGATCGATAGGAATAGAATGGCTACTAAGTGATTCTCTAATGAGGGCAACAGCGGTTGAAAAACAGCCAAAGCGCGCTGATAATATAAGACAAAACGCAATCACACTTGGAGTTGACCAGCTTTTGGTAGTGGAATCAGACAACATAGATGCAATACATCACCTAGAAAGGCCAGATTGTATCTTTATCGGAGGCGGGCTAAACGAGCAGCTACTTGATTTATTATGGGCACATATTAGCGATGGCACACGGATTGTCGCAAATGGTGTTACGATTGAGACAGACAGATTGCTCACCTCAATACAAGCGCGATTTGGTGGCAATATACAAAGGCTTGAGGTATCGCATCTTGAAGGGATAGGTAGGATGCATGGCTGGAAGGCGGCCTTCCCCATTACGCAATGGATAGTGACAAAAGGGTATCGCTAGACAATGAGTTGGCATTTCATTATTGGATGTGGTTTTCGGCAAAATGCATCACTTGAAAGCTTTGAATCTGCGTTGTCAAAACTACCAGAAACAGACCATTATTCTGGAATTTGTGTTCCAGAAGATAAGATTGCACATGAAGCATTATGTGCGTTTGCAAAAAAACTGGCACTTCCTATCTATGGAATTAAAAAACACGCTATTGCGAGTGCCATCACCTATACGCAATCTGCCAAAATTTTAGAGGCAAGACATACTGGAAGTGTTGCAGAAGCAGCGGCTCTTGCTATTTTTAAAAGTCCGGCTAGGTTATTAGCCGCACGCGCCATTTCAATTGATAAATATGCAGTTTGTGCGATTGCAAAGGGGACGAATTTATGACAGTGCATTTCATAGGAGCTGGTCCGGGTGCGCCTGATCTTCTAACCATAAGAGGGCAGAAAATTATCTCCAAATGCCCAGTATGTCTTTATGCTGGATCGCTTATTCCAGAAGAAATATTGGCATATTGTCCAAGTAGTGCGACTATTATTAATACGGCATTGCTAGACCTTGATGGGATTATAGGAGAATGCAGAAATGCAACAAATGCAGGTCATGATGTGGCACGCCTTCATTCAGGCGATCTATCAATCTGGTCTGCTATGGGGGAGCAAATTAGACGATTAAAACAAGCCAAGATTGATGTGTCTATAACCCCTGGTGTGCCAAGTTTTGCAGCTGCTGCCGCCTCTGTTGGAACAGAACTTACCCTTCCTGGGTTAGTTCAATCTGTTGTTCTTACCAGAACACAGGGGCGTGCTTCTGTTATGCCAGATAATGAAAGCCTTGAGAATTTTGCAAAAACCGGTGCAACTTTGGCTATTCACTTATCCATTCACAATTTGAAATATGTAACTAACACACTTATTCCATTTTATGGAACAGATTGTCCTGTTGCTATTATTTATCGCGCCAGTTGGCCAGATCAGAAAATTATCATAGGCGTATTGTCCACAATCCAGAACAAAGTGTCTGAGAAAATAGATCGAACTGCTATTATACTTGTCGGTGCTTGCTTGAATGATGACGGATTTAAGAATAGTCGCCTATATGCATCTGATTATGATCGCCGATTTAGACCTAAGCCAGCTCAAAAAGGAACAAAACCATGAATTTGCCGCCAGGCTTGATTATCTCAGCTCCTAATTCTGGCGCGGGCAAGACAACGATTATGCTTGGTCTGTTGCGCGCGCTTCGCGAGCGCGGCCTCTCAGTTCAGCCCTTTAAGAGTGGCCCTGACTATATCGACCCAGCCTTTCATTTAGCAGCGGCTGGCAGACCATCTTATAATCTTGATAGCTGGGCAATGTCAGATACGCTAATGCACGGAATTGCTCAGCATAGCAGAGGGGCTGACATTATTTTGGCTGAAGGCTCAATGGGTTTATTCGACGGCGTTGCCCAAAAGGGCGCCTATGGGTATGGCTCCACAGCAGAGACAGCTCATCTCTTTAACTGGCCTATTATTTTAGTACTAGATATCAAAGGGCAGGCTCAATCAGCGGCTGCCACTGCACTTGGATTCGCAAGCTATCAGAAAAATTTATCTTTTGCAGGCGTAATTTTAAATCGTGTGGCAAGCCCACGTCATGAGAGATTAACAAGACTTGGTTTAGAACAGGCGGGTATTGAAGTTTTAGGTGTATTACCGCGTCGAGGCGAACTTGCCCTGCCAGAGCGGCATTTAGGATTAATACAAGCCGTAGAACATCCAAATCTAAATAAAGAAATTGCAGATTATGCATCCTTTATCGCTGGGAATGTGGATATAAACCGAATTATTGAGCTAGGA
>CABXZZ010000032.1 GCA_902516825.1 uncultured SAR116 cluster alpha proteobacterium | reverse complement strand
TGCCGATTTAGGACATATAGTATCAATGGAGGAACTTGATATGGCAGCTAAAACGAGTTTTGAAGCTTTTTTTTTAGATACTTAAATTCTTTCATACAACACTTTAGAAGTGTTCCAGCCCTGACAATAACGGCGATATAGCTAAAAGCGCTTTATTTGCATCCTTGCGCAATAATTCTTGGTCGAAATCTGTTCCACCCATTCCCGCTATTACTCCTTCATAATGAATAAGCCTGTTACGCAGACCACGCAGCCAGTCTAGTTGTCGCCTCTCTGCAGCAGTAAGCCAATCCATGCCAATTCCTGATGCATTATCTTGGTACCCTTGAACTACATTGTCCTCATTTGACAAAACATCTACTATCGTTGCCGCAAGAATTATAACGACGATAGGTAATCCCGATTTAATTGCCGCATTCATTTCACTGATCAGAGCTTTGGCATGTGGGCCGATATCTAAGGCAGACAAATCAAAACTAACCTGGGAGAATGCCTGCCAACCATCACCTGTGATGGGGTTTTTATATAAATATTTATTGCGCTTCATAGCTCTTAGAGTACCAAATATAGGTTCCTATTTTTCCTTCAGTAATATAATCAAATCATCTACATTTAGTAAATCGCCCTCGCTAGCATGAATGCTTTCAACAACGCTGTCGATTTCACATCGAAGACTATTCTCCATTTTCATAGCCTCAATGATAGCAACTTCTTGACCTGAGAATAAAATATCACCCTCGGCTACCAGTAGTTTGGTCAACATCCCTGGCATAGGCGCTAGGACTTCTAAGTTCCCACTAAATATATTAGGTTCAGGCATTAGCTCTATAAGTTTTTCTGCATTTACCGGCAATATATTTATATCAATCTTATAGGGACCAGTAACCAAAGTAACTTTGTGATAATCGCGTTTTATTTTAACCGGCATATCTTTTCCATTAACCTGACCAGTGAACAAAGTCATAGACTTTGTAATTTGTCCGGTGACCTCATACTCCAAGTCCTCTATAATAATCATATGAGTGCCCTGATAGAATTGCCATTCAGCAAGATAAAATTCTTCATTAGAAATTTGTAATATACTTCGAGCCTTATTAGGTTTGGTCGGATAAACTTGAAAGACCACAGGTGTCAAAATAGCAGCCGCAATAGCCAATAACTTTTTTTCTAATTTTGGATCTGGTTTTAACGGAGCGAATTTACCTTTGTATTTATCTTCAATAAATGCGGTTGTTATATCCCCTAACTGGAAGCTTTCATTCAATAAGATTGAGCTCACAAACTGGATATTAGTTTCTACACCTGATATTTCATAATAATCTAATGCCATGGATAAATTAGCAATACATGATGACCTATTATCACCAAAACTGATTATTTTTGAGATCATTGGGTCATAAAACATAGTTATATGACTTCCTTCGTACACACCTGAGTCAATTCTAATTTTTTCAAAATCAGGTTCGTGATAGTCCCGTAATTGTCCTATTGATGGTAAAAATCCTTTTCGCGAATCTTCTGCATATATGCGAGCCTCGATAGCCCAACCAGTTGCCTTTACCTCTTTCTGTTCTAATCCTAATTTTTGACCCGCTGCTATTTTAATCATAAGCGATACGAGATCTACGTTATAAACGAGTTCTGTTACGGGATGTTCAACTTGAAGACGGGTATTCATTTCAAGAAAATAAAAATCTTCTTTCGCACCAACTATAAATTCCACTGTTCCAGCGGAACGGTAATTCACAGACTTTGCTAGAGCTATAGCCTGCTCGCCCATCTGTAAACGGGTTTTTTGTGATAGCAGACATGACGGTGCTTCTTCTATTACTTTTTGGTGTCGCCTTTGAATTGAGCATTCACGCTCACCGAAGAAAATTATATTTCCATATTTATCTGCTACCACCTGAATCTCTATGTGTCGGGGCTGTTGAACAAATTTTTCTATAAAAATACGGTCATCTCCAAATGAGGAGCGTGCTTCATTCATTGCAGCGTGCATTGCTGTTTCAAGGTCCCTTTCATGCTCAACAACACGCATTCCTTTGCCACCGCCTCCAGAAGAAGCTTTAATCATGACAGGATAGCCAATTCTATTCGACTCAGCTTTTGCTTCTATAAGATCACTTACGGTTCCTTTACTACCTGGAACAATAGAAACACCAGCCTTCTTGGCTAAGGTTTTGGATTTGATTTTATCGCCCATCATTTCAATTGAGTGGGCATCTGGACCTATAAAAACTAGTCCCGCCGCTTCAACTGCACGAACAAACGCTGCATTTTCTGACAGGAAGCCGTAGCCAGGATGTATAGCCTCCGCTGAGGCTTGCTTTGCCACCTCAACAATTCTATCAATCAACAAATAACTTTGTGCAGATGGTGATGGTCCAATATATACGGCTTCGTCTGCCATCATTACATGTTTGGCCTGCTTATCCGCATCAGAGTATATGGCAACAACTTTGATCCCCATATCATGTGCTGTTCGTATAATCCGGCAGGCTATTTCACCTCTGTTGGCGACCAATATTTTTTTAAAAACTGGACTCATTTAACTTATCCCCAATTCACAAAGGAAGATTATCATGCTTACGAGGCGGATTTTTTAGTTGCTTGCGCTTTAATATCTCAAATGCATTCACTAATCTAAGACGTGTATTAACAGGTCTGATAATGTCGTCTAAATAACCTCTAGAAGCCGCCACAAAGGGATTAGCAAATTTTTCTCTGTATTTCTGCGTTTTTTCCTGCAACGAATCTAGATTACTAGCTGCATTACGGAAAATTATTCTGGCCGCTCCCTCTGGCCCCATCACAGCTATTTCTGCATTTGGCCAAGCGTAATTAAAATCCCCGCGCAGATGTTTGGATGCCATAACATCGTAGGCTCCGCCATATGCTTTTCTGGTGATTAAAGTAACCTTTGGAACAGTTGCTTCTGCAAAGGCAAATAAAAGCTTTGCTCCGTGACTTATAATTCCGCCTGTCTCTTGCGCAAGTCCTGGCATAAAACCTGGCACATCCACGAGCGTCAAAATTGGAATATCGAATGCATCACAAAATCGAACAAATCTTGCAGCTTTGCGAGACGAATTACTATCTAGGCAACCTGCCAAGATAAGTGGCTGATTCGCAACAATACCAATTGGACTTCCATTAATCCTCGCAAATCCAACGATAATGTTTTGAGCATAGTCTGCATGAATTTCAAAAAACTCTTTGTCATCTATTATTTCTAGAATGATGTGTTTCATGTCGTATGGCATATTCGGGTTTTCAGGCACAATGTTTGCAAGCGTTTCAGACTGCCTATCGAGTGGGTCGTCACACTCGATGACAGGCAAGGGCCCCGTATTAGACAGTGGCAAAAAGCCCATTAATCTACGAGTATTTACTAATAACTCCAATTCATTCTCAAATCGGCCGTGGCTAACTCCAGACGTTTTTGCGTGCATCTTGGCACCACCAAGTTCGGTGGCAGTTAAATCCTCATGGGTTACCGTTTTTACAACGTCAGGTCCTGTAACAAACATATAGGACGAGTTTTCAACCATAAAAATAAAATCGGTAATCGCAGGTGAATATACCGCGCCGCCGGCACACGGACCCATGATCAGTGAAATTTGGGGAACAACACCTGAAGCTAAAACGTTTCTTTGAAAAACTTCTGCGTATCCACCAAGAGATGCCACTCCCTCTTGTATCCGTGCACCTCCAGAGTCATTAATACCAATGATGGGGAGACCCAACTTAATTGCTTGGTCCATTACTTTGCAAATTTTTTCAGCATGGGTCTCAGATAAAGAACCTCCAAATACTGTAAAATCCTGAGAGAAAACAAATACTGGACGTCCATTGATCATGCCATTGCCTGTAACAACCCCATCTCCAGGGGTTTTGTTATTTTCCATGTCGAAATCGTTGCATCGATGTTCAACAAACATGTCCCATTCCTCAAAGGTATCATAATCCAACAATACGGAAAGCCGCTCTCTTGCAGTAAGTTTTCCTTTAGCATGCTGCTTGTCAATTCTGGCTTGTCCACCTCCAAGTCGGGCTTCCGCACGTTTTTGTTCTAGCATTTCGGTATTTGTGCGCATGAGTAGATTCCTCACATTTTAGTTACTAAAGAGATATATGCTGTTCATGGTCCAGCTAGTCTGAAAAAATCTGATAAATCATGCAATTCATTTTTTACAGAAATTTGCTTTGCAGTAGCTTCACCATCTACCCCCCACCTTGAAATTTGGTACAGCTCATCAAGATAGGAAAGTGAGAAAAGCTCGTCTGGTAAGAGCCGTTTTCTTATAAATGCTAATGCTAATATTGCAGAGCCGGTAAGTGTTGTTACCCGAACAAAACACATAAACGTCCAAATATTCATCCGGGAAATTTCCTTTGTCAAAACATTTGCATTACGCTTTTCCTGGGTAACAGGCATTACACCTTTCCCTAATTTGAGATTAAATTCAAACTCAAAACTTGACCAAGATAGCCATGGATCCCAGCATTGATTTTGACGTTCCCGCAATTCCGTATCCTCTGATTCCCGATAACATAATAAATCATTCATTATATACTGCTGCATTTGTGCTGATAATTCTTTTTTTTGAGGAGAAACTTGGTCTAATGCGGTAACCGCAAGTGAATATAAAGGCATCTTTTCTGGAACTATCTCAGTTTCAATATTAGACCATTCGTCTGCAATTTTTCTTGCAAGTTTTTTTGTGGGTAGCTGTAATATTGATTTTAATGGTGTTTTTAAGGGGCTTTTATCAAGCGTGACCTGATAGCATCTTTCACTTTGTAAGATATCAATCTTTTTGTAAAATCGTCTCACTGGCTTTTTCCTGCTTAGTTCAACCAATTTAGGGTATAATATCGTCTAGGCTTTTCTGGAGTTGGGCAAAACTATTTACGATTACTCGAGCTCCATTTTGGGTAAGAATATCAGAATTATTATAGCCCCAGCTTACGCCAACAAAGGAAATGTTAGAATTTGCAGCGCATTGAGCATCAAAAATTGTATCACCAATCAATACCGTATTTTTAGTTTGAACTCCACACTCATTCATGGCATCTATCGCCATTTCAGGAGACGGCTTAGGCTGTTTTTCGTCAGCTGTGTAAGTTACATCGAATAATTCATCGATTTTGTGGGCCTTCAAGAGATAGTTTAAACCATTTCTACCTTTGTTAGTTACTACACCCGTCAGCCAGCCAGCCGCAATAAGCGATGTAAGTGTTTTCCTAGCCCCTTCAAATAACGGAGAGACATAAATATTTCCAGATTTCATTTCTCTTCTAAAATTTTGCCTGTAGGCGTCAAAAAATTCATTAGCTTTATCACTATCATTATTTGTGACCGAAAGCGCAAAATGATAGAGTCCTTGACCAATTGATTGTCGTGCCTGCTTATCATTGATTTCTATCAATCCAACATCACGGCCTGCTTTTTTGATAGCACTTACAATTTGCTCAGCACTATTGCATAGCGTGCCGTCGAAATCGAACAATGCAAGGCGCAATGCTTGCTTTTGGCGAGGCGCAAATGACGTCAACATGTATTACCTCTTTATTAGTTCGGAAATTGACTCCGCAAAGGAATTGAAGCACCAATTATGCTCGCTGCTAATTGCATATGTTCTGGTACTCCAGCTGTTATGAGATGTCCATCTGGAAAGCTCAGAAAATGGGCATGAAGATGCATTTTTCTTGCAAACGAAACTGACGGATGCGCTTTACGACCAGCATATTTCCCGTCGCCTAAGATAGGTGTTCCGTGAAAATTCATATGAACTCGAAGCTGATGGGTTCTGCCTGTTAGAGGGCGAAGACACACCATACTTATTCCATTCTCATTATACAAAGTTTCAAAAAGGCTTCTCGCGTTGAGACCAAGCTCTGGATCGACAACTATTTTCTCAATGCCTTTTTGCAAGGACTTTGATATTGGCGCTGAAATCGTGCCTGATTGACCAGGGTTGCCAATGCAAAAAGCTAAGTATGTTTTTCTGATAGCTTGCTCTTTAAACAAGACTGATAAACGCCGAGCCGATTTCTGAGTCTTCGCCAATAATAAAATACCTGACGTATCTTTATCTATTCGATGTACAAGACGAGGTCTTTGAACACCAAATCCTTCTTGCAACAAACGGTCGATATGGTTTTTGGTTCTTGAACCACCCTGCACTGCTATCCCGGCGGGTTTATTTATAGCGATCCATTCAGCCGTTTCATCAATTTTCCAGCTTTCAAATTGTTGCAAGGCATTTTTCTTTACCGTATCTGAAATATTGGGAGCTGCGATGTCTGTTTTATGGCTTCCCTGCTTGGCGAGATAGGAAGGTACGTCGAATACTAACTCAATTTTCTGACCAGAATGTACTCTCGTCCCTGCTTTTACTTTTTGTGCATCCAAGCGTATTTTACCTTGTCTCAGCAGTTTTTCTAACTGACCTTGCTTGAAGGATGGAAATTGCCTGCGAATAGCACGGTCAAGCCTCACCTCGTCATCTTCTTGCGTGATTGGAATTATATGAACCAAAACCTACTCACCAATCTTTATTGCCCAAAAGCCAAGCGCAAAAAAACATATCGAAACAATCACAGATCCCCCTAAATAAATAGTTAATATGGCAAATTCTTGACGTCGAAAAAGCATATAACTATCGTAGGAAAATGTTGAAAAGGTTGTTAAACTGCCAAGTAAGCCTACCATAGTAAATACACGAACATGTTCTGGGAAAAACATACTTGAAGACACGAAAGCAACAAAATAGCCTGCAGCAAAAGAGCCCATTATATTTACAAATAGTGTTGCAAAATAAGATGGCAAATCGCTGTATTTGGTCACAAATAACAACGTCGAATAACGCACAATGGCACCAAATGCGCCGCCAGCGGCTACTGCTAAGAATAATGTCGCATTCATTATAAATTGTTAGCGTATTCCACCCCAAATATCCAGCCCTCTTTAACAGCACAGGCAGGTATATTCCAAACTGCTTGTTTAGCTGACAAAGCTCTGATAGCGGCAGACGAAATAAGAGCATCAGCCTCGTCAAAATCAGGTCCTTTGGGTACAAAAAACTCTGGTAGGGAATTAGACTTAAAAAAAGCTAGTGCTTTATTCAGCATATCTATTCTTGCGTGATTTCCCTTAATTGGTCTAACCCCAGCAAGGGAAAAATAGAATGAAGGAAAAATCTCTACCAAAGTTAATGAATTGTTGGTATTACTTTCTATGGGCCAGCGACAAGCTTGACCCTCCAAATTATGCAACATTCTCATTCCAGCAAGAGAGCCTGTTCCAACTCCTGCCGGGCCAACACAATTAAATGTTGGACTTGGCGACTTTATAGGCTTTGCAGCGATCTCTGTTTGGCGCCTGCGTGAGCGAAACAAATACCCTTTATTACCTGGGGCATTATAATATACGCCTAATTGAGGATCTTGCCAAATAAGGCCGCCATAAAAATCTTTTGCATTAGTATTAATCCTATCAATAAGTGCCCATAATTCTTGGGCATTGTTAGGAGAATCTTGTATGCCAGGGAAATAAGTATTCTCATCCATAAATGGATAAGCAAAAGCAAAATCAAATCCAGCTAATATTTTTTTATTACTGCTTCGTTTTATAAGATATTCTATCACTGATGTTCTAGACCAGCTCCGCGCATCTGCAGGAGGAGAGATTATAGTTGGAACAGACTTTCCAGGTTCAGCTTCGCTCACAGCTATACCTCGGTGTGACGAACCTTTCGCACCAGACCAGTCTATACCAATAAATAATTCGAATTCTGTAATCATATTATTTTTATTTAAACATAATCTTTGAGCGCAATTTATCCCAATTTGAAAGTCGCTTGCTTATTTCTCGGTCAGAGCCACACTTATTAGGATAATAAAGCTTAACACGTTCCATCTTGTCAGGAAAATAATTCTGCCCTGAGAGAGCGTCAGCAATGTCATAGTCGTATACTTAGTTTTTCCAATAACTAAGCCCTTTCATCAAGGAAGTGAGAGCATTTAACATTGATTTTAGTGGTGATTAACTAACAGTCGTTTTAGCAACAGCCATAGCTTTTTTCCATGCTGTATCGACCGATTTCGATTTGGGAGAGGAAGCAAGAAAATGACCACCTCTGAACTCCCCTTCAGGGCTACCAATACGCTCATGTGATAGCCAAGCAGCTGTTGCAATACCAATAGATGGCTCTCTGACAGCCCTCCTATATCTTCAGCTGCAAAGCGAACGAGACGTCGCAATAAATAATTCAGATCCTCCCCACCTAAAAGCATTCTAGCTAACCAATAAAAAGATGCATCTCAGTCAGACGCCCGCAAAATTTATGAAGTGCTGATATTAATCTAAAATGATGATCCCCTCGCTTGTCATATTGGAGAGATCTTTTATATAGAAACTGAGCAACCTTATCAGGCTTCCAATTTTCCTCCTTTTTGTGAGCAACTAACAATTGAACCATATTTAATAAATGCCTAGCATCGCCTTGTGATAATTCAACCAGCAAGGATTGTGTTGGCTTATCTAACTGAATTGACTCTTCCAAAAATGCCATTGCACGCTGATAAATAGCATCAAGAGCGGGTTGCATCAAACGCTTCTAAAACAACTACTTGAGTACGTTACAATAATGCAGAACTTACTGCAAAGGACGGGTTTTCAGTCGTCGCGCCACTGAGCCGAATAGAGCCATCTTCTATTACCGGTAGCAAAGCATCTTGCTGAGCTTTATTAAATCTGTGAATTTCGTCTATAAACACCCGTATTGATTATCATTTTTATTGACTAACCCAGCAAGCTCATAAATTTTACAAATCTAAGAAACCCTATCAAAAACAGTTAATAAAGGCACAATTTCTTGTCTAGAATGGGTGCCTAATTATTTCTTGCGATTATTATTTTTTTTAGAACCAGGAGGGGCCCAAAAAATGAATGAGCCTGTTTCTAACTGTGATAGCGGAAACGACGTCAGGTGCGACTGCCCTACAACATCCTGAAGAAGCGTAGGTCGCATCTTCTCCGCAAGTAGAATTTTATCAATAAAGTTTGCTTTCATTATTGTAGCATATCTCTCTAAAACAGTATGCAAAACAACTAAAGAGCCAAAAGCGGCTCTTTAAATTAAACACTATGTAATTTGATTAGCGACTTAAGCTGCCCCTGCCTGAAGCTCTGTGTCATCTCCTTCGATTTGAACTGGCCCAGAATCCTGCCCTTTAGCTGATTCATCTCTATCAATAAATTCGATAACGGCCATCGGTGCAGAATCACCGTATCTAAACCCAGCCTTCAATACTCTGGTATAACCACCTGACCTCTCAGCGTAGCGTTCTGCAAGAACATCAAATAGCTTTGTTACTATGTTGTTATCGCGTAGCTGAGCAAATGCCTGCCTTCTAGCATGTAGCCCCCCTCTTTTTCCGAGCGTAACAAGTTTTTCAACAACTGGCCGCAATTCTTTAGCCTTTGGCAATGTTGTTACTATCTGCTCATGTTTTATTAATGCCTGCGATAAATTACGAAAAAGCATCTGTCGATGTTTAGATGTCCGGTTGAGTTTCCGTCCTGCACTGCGATGTCGCATTTTTTAACTCCTATTAGCCAAATTGGCCGATATATCTTATAGCTTAAAAAGGCTCGTCTATACGCTTAGCCAGCTCCTCAATATTCTCAGGTGGCCAGTTTTCGTTATCCATGCCTAATTCAAGGTTCATAACCTTCAATACCTCTTTAATCTCATTCAAGGATTTACGTCCAAAGTTAGGGGTGCGAAGCATTTCATTTTCGCTCTTCTGCACTAAATCGCCAATATAAACTATATTATCGTTTTTGAGGCAATTGGCAGAACGCACAGATAACTCAAGCTCATCAACTTTACGAAGGAGATTACGATTAAATGGTAGGCTATCTGCCTCATCCTCTACTATTTCAGTTTTGGGCTCTTCAAAATTAATAAAAGGCTGCAATTGATCTTGCAAAATACGTGCTGCGAAAGCAACAGAATCTTCGGGCGTCACCGAACCGTCCGTCTCAATGGTTAGCAACAAACGGTCATAATCAGTAATCTGTCCCACACGTTCATTTTCAACTTTATAAGCAACTTGACGAATAGGGCTAAAGATTGCATCTACAGGAATAAGACCTATCGGCGAATCCTCAGACCGGTTTTGCGCTGCTGGAACATATCCTTTTCCAGACTCAATGGTGAATTCCATAACTAGCGTAGCTTCTTTATCCAAATGACAGATAATATGGTCAGGATTCATAATTTCCACGCCGGTAGTCTCGCTTATCATGCCAGCTGTAACCTCGAGAGGGCCTTCGGCGTGAAGACGAACTCTTTTAGAGCCCTCTACTTCCAGAGAAACTGCTATGCCTTTAATATTCAAAATTAGATCCGTCACATCCTCTCGCACCCCAGGTATGGACGAAAATTCATGTACAACACCTTGAATCTGGACCGCTGTAACCGCTGCACCCTGAAGTGACGACAACAAGATACGACGAAGTGAATTACCAAGTGTTATACCAAAACCACGCTCTAATGGGCCTACCGATATCACAGCTTGACGCGGATTATATTCTGATGCTTTCACACCAATTTGATCAGGCTTCTGCAATTCCATCCAATTCTTTTCTAACATCTATTATCCTTTATCTTTTGCGACATTCAATTAAGCGCAATACGAAATGCGCCATCATTGAGGAAGTTCTTTTAAAATTACTCATACGCGACGTCGTTTTCTTGGGCGACAACCATTATGCGGTATTGGGGTAACATCCCTAATCGAGTTCACAGTAAATCCAACTGTCTGTAATGCCCTTAGTGCGGACTCTCTTCCAGAACCTGGGCCTCTAACTTCTACATCAACTGATTTTACCCCGTGTTCGGCTGCTTTTTTGCCGGCATCTTCAGCTGCCATTTGAGCCGCAAATGGCGTAGATTTTCGAGAGCCTTTGAAACCCATTGTACCAGCAGATGACCAAGCAATAGTATTTCCTTGCACGTCAGAAATCGTGATCATTGTATTATTAAACGTAGAGTTTACATGCGCCACACCAGTTGCAATATTTTTCTTTTCGCGACGACGCACACGTGTTTGAGAAGGTTGTTTAGCCATAATTTTTCCCTGTCCTGCCTATTTCTTTTTACCAGCAATGGCCTTCGCAGGGCCTTTTCTTGTGCGAGCATTTGTATGGGTTCGCTGACCGCGAACTGGAAGATTGCGACGATGACGTAATCCGCGCAGGCACCCCAAGTCTAGGTAACGTTTGATATCCATCGACGTTTTTCGCCTAAGATCGCCCTCAACGATGAAATCTTCATCGATAATATCGCGAACCCGCGTAAGCTCATCTTCTGTTAGATCATTCACACGTCTTTCAGCCACAATCCCGGCCTTCTTACATATTTTTTGCGAACTTGTCAGACCGATACCATGAATATAGGTAAGAGCAATCTCTACCCTTTTTTTGGTCGGTATATTTACACCAGATATACGTGCCACCGGCTTCTCCTCTAATTTGGCGGATATATGATTGTTCCGCCGTTTCTCTTTATAAACGTTAAATAGTCAACTATTTGCTTTAACGCTAACTATCTAACACCTCACTAATTTTTTCAGCAACCTCTTCAATGCTCATCATTCCATCAACGTGTGACAATATTCCCTTATCGAGATAAAATGGCAAAATAGGAGCTGTATTATCATGATAGATTTTAAGTCTTTGCCTAAGAACCTTGGCATTATCGTCATCACGCGCCTGGTCAGACTGGTTTGCTCTTTGCTCAATCCTGTCAAACAAGGCCTCTTCATCTACACCTATTTCAATAACATGGTGGATTGCCACACCGTTGTGAGTTAGCATCTCATCCAATGCTTCTGCCTGTTTAACTGTTCTTGGAAAACCGTCTAAGATTACACCTTGTTTTGCTTGATCGCTAAACATGCGATATTCAATCATTTTTATCATAATTTCATCCGAGACAAGTTCGCCTGAATTCATTATTTTTTTGGCCTCCAATCCAAGCTCAGAATTGGCAGCAATCTCAGCGCGAAGCATATCACCCGTTGAGAGTTGAACCATAGAGCGTTCTGAAACTAGTTTTTTTGCTTGAGTACCTTTTCCCGCACCTGGGGGACCAAATAAAATAATGTTCATCATCTCCGCCCCCTTATCTGTGCCTTTTTAATTAATCCTTCATATTGGTGTGCTAATAAATGAGACTGTATTTGAGAGACTGTATCAAGAGATACTGTTACAACAATTAACAACGATGTACCGCCCAAGTAAAACGGAATTGAATATTGACTTATCAAAATCTCTGGCAAAATACACACTGCTGCTAAATACGCAGCGCCAATCACAGTCAGTCTAGTTAAAATAAAATCAAGATAATCTGCTGTGGGCTTGCCCGGACGGATACCTGGAATATAACCACCATTACGGCGTAAATTCTCAGCTGTATCTGCTGGATTAAACACTATAGCTGTATAAAAGAATGCAAAAAATACAATCATCGACACGTAAATAGCTAGGTAGAGTGGCTGTCCGCGACCAAGCAAAGAATTAAGAGTCAAAAGCCAATCTGGTCCATTACCCTGTGAGCCTGATAGATTAATAATCGATACCGGCATTAACAATAACGAAGATGCAAATATCGGTGGAATAACTCCAGCCACATTCAACTTTAAGGGAAGATGTTGAGCTTGACCCCCCATCATTTTTCCGCCCTGTTGGCGTTTTGGATATTGGATTAATATTTTCCGAAGTGAGCGCTCTATAAAGACGATAAACGCAATTACAGCTACAACTAAAATCAATATACCAACTATAACAAGACCTGAAAGAGCACCTGTCCGACCTAGTTCCAACATACCGATTAAGGCAGTTGGGATTTCCGCAATAATGCCCGCGAAGATGATAAGTGAAATACCGTTACCAACACCTCTACTAGTAACCTGCTCACCAAGCCACATTAGAAACAATGTTCCTCCTACCAACGTTACTACAGCTGTAATCCGAAAGAAAAAGCCTGGATCCTCAACCACTCCAGTAGATGATTCCAACGCCATTGCTATACCATAACCTTGAACTGATGCTAGTATTACGGTTAGATATCGAGTATATTGATTTATTGTTTTACGACCAGCTTCCCCATCTTTTTTTAATTGCTCCAATGTCGGAATAATAGCAGTCATAAGCTGCATGATAATAGAAGCGGTAATATAAGGCATAATATTAAGCGCGAATATGGTCATTCTGCCCAGTGCACCACCTGAGAACATATCAAACATTCCAAGTATACCGCTGGATTGGCGAGAAAATACATCAGCAAGTGCAACAGGATCGATTCCAGGCAGAGGAATAAAGGTTCCTAGCCGATAAATAATGAGGGCGCCAATAGTGAAAAGTAGGCGCTTTTTTAGCTCATTTGCTTTAGCAAAAGCAGATAAATCAAACCCAGCTTGAGTTCCACTATTTGTTGCCATTATCTAATAATTCCATCTATCTTAAAAAATTATTCCGCAGTAGGAGACGCTCTTGAAACAACACAACCTCCTGCTTTTTCAACAGCTGAGATAGCCGCCCTTGAAGCTCCCGATACATGTATATCTATCTTTGTTGACAAATCACCATTCCCAAGAAGTCGAATGCCATCTTTTGCCTTGCCAACGAGACCAGCTGATTGAAGAACAGCCGTATCTATAGGCTTTGCAGCATCAATTCTGCCATCATCAATTGATTTCTGTATATTTCCGACATTAACTTCCACGTAGTTTTTTCGGAAAATATTCACGAACCCGCGTTTTGGCAAACGTCTATGGATGGGCATTTGCCCGCCCTCAAAGCCTTTTATGGCAACGCCCGAGCGTGCTTTTTGACCTTTATGTCCACTTCCAGATGTCTTGCCAATACCAGAACCAACGCCACGACCAACACGTTTACTATTCCGTGTTGCGCCCCTGTTATCTGTTAATGTATTTAATTCCATTATATTCTCCAAAAAAACGCATTATTTTTATAGCTATGCGCTGACCTCGTCTACTTTAATGAGGTGTCTTACTTTATCAATCATACCACGAACACTAGGCGTATCCTCTAACTTTCGTGTTCTGCCGATTTTATTTAAGCCAAGACCAATCAGTGTCTTCCTCTGACTTCCTTCTCGTCCAATCGGGCTCTTAGTCTGCGTTACAATTACTGTTTGCTTTGCCATAAGTATCTCCTGACTCAAGAAGTTGCTTCTAATTCAGATTTTCTGCCAAACACGTCAGCCACTTTAATTCCACGCTTAGATGCCACCGCACGAGGAGCTTGTATGTATTGAAGACCTGAAAAAGTTGCCTTGATCATATTATGGGGATTAGAGGTACCAATCGACTTTGCAACAACATCTTGAACACCTAGTGCCTCAAATACCGCACGCATAGGTCCACCAGCAATGATTCCTGTACCGGATGGAGCAGAACGAAGCAGAACGTGCCCAGCGCCATACGTGCCTTTAACATCATGATGCAACGTGCGAGCATCACGAAGGGGGATACGAACCATGTTACGTTTTGCATCCTCTGTAGCTTTACGAATAGCCTCAGGTACTTCTTTTGCTTTGCCTGTCCCAAACCCAGCTTTGCCACGACCATCACCAACAACAACAAGCGCTGCAAAACCAAATCTACGACCCCCCTTAACTACCTTAGCAACACGGTTAATCCCAACTAATTTTTCAATTAGTTCTGACTCTTCACGTAAATTTGAATCAGCACCCTTATCATTATTTCTTGCCATCGTCGTACACTCCTTAAAACTCTAATCCGGCTTTGCGCGCGGCATCGGCAAGAGCCTTTACCCTGCCATGAAACATAAAACCACCACGGTCAAACACAACGTCGATGACACCATTTTTCTTTGCACGTTCAGCCAATTGTTTTCCAACGAACCTTGCTGCATCGACGTCTGCACCTGTCTTACCTGATTGACGAAACTCTATTTCCAACGTAGAAGCGGCGGCAAGAGTAACTCCCTTAGAATCATCTATAATCTGCGCCCTAATATGCTTGGATGAGCGGTGAACAGACAAACGCGGACGTCCTCGACCTATTTTGCGAAGCATAGCTCTTGTGCGCTTACGGCGGCGCTCGAACATCTGGTTTGTTGTCAACATTTGCCTATTCCTTTATTTCTTCTTGCCTTCTTTACGGACAATATATTCGTCAGCATACTTAACACCTTTACCCTTAAACGGCTCAGGAGGTCGCTTAGATCTAATTTCAGCAGCAAATAATCCTATTAGCTCTTTATTGGCACCCGATACTGCTATTTTTGTGTTACCATCAACGCTTACTTGAAGCCCTTGTGGGATTTGCATCTCTACCGGATGGCTAAAACCAAGATTTAACTGAAGCTTATTACCTTGCATTGCAGCACGATAACCAACACCGTTTATCTCAAGTTTTTTTGTGAACCCATTAGATACGCCCTGAACCATATTGGCAACATGCGCTCTTGTCGTTCCCCAGTGAGAGCGACTCTGATTATCAGAGCCGTTAGCTGAGAATTTTACAACTTTATCATGGATCGAAACACCAACAGACGATGGAACTTTTGTGTGAAGCTCGCCCTTAGATCCCTTAACAGTTATCACATCAGCATCCATTGATAAACTCACACCATCCGGTATGGATATGGGTGCGTTGCCTACTCTTGACATTCAGCTCTCCCTTAAAACACCTGACATAAAACTTCGCCGCCAACATTAGCAACACGGGCTTCATTATCAGATAAAACACCATTAGGTGTTGATAAAATTGAAATACCAAGGCCGTTATAAACCCGTCTTAAATCTTTTATTCCAGAGTAAACACGTCTGCCAGGACGCGATACACGCACAATTTCGGATATAACTGGAGAGCCCTCATGATATTTGAGCTCTATGCTTAGTTTTGAGATACCTGGACTAACTTCTGCATCAATGAAGTCACGAATAAAACCTTCTCGCTTTAACACTTCAAGAACATTCGCGCGTAATTTCGAGGATGGACTAGAAACCACAGATTTACGTGCAGATTGTCCATTACGAATACGGGTAATCATATCTCCGAGAGGATCACTCATAGACATTTTTAATCACTCCCTTCCTTACCAGCTAGACTTTACGATGCCTGGAACTTGCCCAAATGAGGCAAGGTCCCGTAAAGCAATGCGTGACATTTTTAATTTTCGATAATAACCGCGAGGACGCCCTGTGATCTCGCATCTATTGCGAATACGGCTTGGTGAGCTGTCTCTTGGCTCTTCTGAGAGCTTTATAGACGCCGCAAACCTCTCTTCTAACGAAACTGTTTTATCTTTTATGATTGAACGCAATTCATTGCGGCGAGCGCCTCTAGCCGCCACCATTTTCATTCTGCGCTTATTTTTTTCGATTGAACTCTTTTTAGCCATTTTAGCAATTCCTTTTTTCAAACAATTTAAGCGGTACCAAACGGGAATTGAATACCACGCAGTAATTCACGTGCTTCATCATCCGTTCTCGCTGTTGTAACCACGATGATATCCATTCCTCGGATTTCATCCACCTTGTCATATTCAATCTCTGGGAATACTATTTGCTCTTTAATACCGAGGGCATAATTTCCACTACCATCAAAACTCTTATTACTTAGACCACGAAAATCACGCACACGCGGCAGTGCAATGTTCACGAGCCTATCAAGAAATTCATACATACGCTCTTTACGCAGAGTTACTTTACAGCCAATAGCCATCCCCTCACGTAATTTAAATGCTGCATTTGCCTTCTTTGCTCTTGTGACAACCGGCTTTTGGCCTGCTATTGCTGTCATATCCTTGACAGCAAACTCCACTTTTTTAGAGTCCCGAACAGCCGCTCCAACACCCATATTTATAACTACTTTTTCAAGTCGTGGCACCTGCAATTCGTTATCGTACCCGAATTTATCCACAAGTACTGGGCGAACAGCCGTCCGATAATATTCTTCCAAACGCGTCTTCATCTCAGCTTCCTTTAATTTAGCTAATAACCTTGCCAGAGGCTTTTGCTACTCTCACTTTATTTCCGTCTTCGACGCTATATCCAACACGCGTCGCTTTTCCAGAAACTGGATCAACGAGTGCAACATTGGATATGTGCATTGAAGCTTCAAAACTATCTATACCGCCAGGACTCGTCTGTGTGGGGCGACGGTGTCTTTTAACCAAATTGATGCCCTGAACTTTTACACGGGACTTAGTTGGCAAAACCTCAAGAACCTGTCCCTTTTTTCCCTTATCCTTACCGGTGACAACAATAACCTCGTCACCTTTCTTAATTTTTAATTTCGGCTGCATTATAATACCTCCGGAGCTAGGGATACTATTTTCATAAAATTACGAGACCGTAACTCACGTGTAACGGGCCCGAAAATACGTGTTCCGATTGGCTCATTTTGTTTATTCAAAAGAACCGCAGCATTTCTATCAAAGCGTATTGCGGTGCCATCATCTCTTCTCACTTCCTTGGCCGTACGCACTATTACTGCACGATAAACATCTCCCTTTTTTACCCGCCCGCGAGGTATTGCTTCTTTTACAGACACAACTATAACGTCACCAACACCTGCAGACTTTCTACCAGATCCACCAAGCACTTTAATACATTGGACCTTACGAGCTCCTGAATTATCCGCGACTTCCAAATTTGACTGCATCTGAATCATGATACTGTTTCCCTATCTAAGCCTGTGCTGCTTCGTCATAAACCACTTCAAAGAACTTTCTCTTTGATACGGGCTGACACTCACGAATTTTCACTAGTTCACCCTCTTGCATGCGATTTTCTTCATCATGAGCTGCATATTTTTTTGATGTTGTGATAAACTTTTTGTAAACAGGATGCATAAGACGACGTTCCACTCGAACAATCACCGTCTTATCTCCTTTATTGCTAACAACAGTTCCTTGTAAGATGCGTTTTGGCATAGTGTTATTTTCCCGTTTCTAAACCCGCCGCAGATATTTTTTCTGCAAGCACTGTTTTTAGTCG
>CABXZZ010000031.1 GCA_902516825.1 uncultured SAR116 cluster alpha proteobacterium | reverse complement strand
AATTATTGCCGCCAAGAGCGTCAGAATTTAATTCAAGATAGAGAGTTTATAGAAAATAAATCAGAAAAACCTCAATCTCAATCAATCGACGAATGGAGGAATTACTAATGATTTCCTCAACTCATGCTCCAAAGAATAAATCTGAATTGATACGGTCAATCAATCAACTGCCTTCGAATATCAAGTTTGATGTGATTGAAGTATTCTCGAAGAACGAAAAGGCGACTGTAAATCGATTATTCGATCAGTATGTGAGGAAAGGTCATTTCTCAGTAATGTTTATCGATGGTGGAAACTAATGTTACGGTTTAAACAGTTTATCTCTGAAGGTAAGTATCCAATGTGGTTAAGGATTACTGTTGGAGGTTTGGTTTTACAAATGAGAGATCTTTGATTAGTAAAACGAGGAAAGGAGTTATTGGAGGTGTGTAGTATTTTGACTTATTACTTCATTTTGGTAGTCTAAAATTAGTCTAATCATATGGAGAAGAAAATGCGCTATGTTCTACTATCAATATTCATAATCTTGGTATCGTCTCCTTCTTTCTCTATGCAATGGCAATGTCAAAGCGCAGGTGGTTGGACTCTTGACACTCAAGGAAGAGCGACACAGTTGCCCTCAGACCCAAACGATAACTTTATCATAGCATTTGTTCCTCCAAACAAAATGCAAATCCTTCAGTCAACAGACCCATTAGACCCTGAGATGTATAAGTTTTTGAGTTGGGTGCAACAAGGAAATGTGTTTCACGGTACAGGTATTTTTACTATGGGTGGTGTGACATTCAATGCCTCAGAAACACTTACAGATAATTATTCTACCTCCACCGCTATCGTGACTGGTCATCCAGAATTACTTGCTGCGATGGGTAGAAATACTTGCAGAAGAATTCAATAGTAAAATCTTTTTATTTATTTGGACATATGAAAAGGAAATCAAAAATTGGAGTGAAAGGTGTGATAACCGTAATTCCAAAATTGGTGTTGGGAAAAAAGGTTGATTGAAAACTCATTATACAATTTATAAACTATAATCAGTTTGCCTAAGTCCCTGATTTAGATCAATTTTTTAGTCCACTTTTTTGAGTTACTTTTCTGTCTCATTATATTATTATTCAATAATATCAGATACATAATGAGTTTCAGGAGTATTGCTATGGGATTAGGAAAGCAATCTAAAGTATTAAATAAATCACAAATTGAAATGATTTCTAACTACCTTCGTTCCAAAAGAAATGGTTTGCGGAATCAAACTATTCTTCTGCTGTCTGTAAAGAGTGGACTGAGAGCAAAGGAGGTATCTCAACTCCGCTGGAAGCATGTATTACAATCTGATGGTGAAACAATTGATGATTATATCAACCTACCGAACTCATCATCAAAGGGTAAAAGTGGTAGAATTATTCCACTACATAAATCAATCAGAGAAAACCTTCAGTTACTTTTGATTGAACATAAAAAGTATCGTTCTTTCGATTTAAACTCTTCCTTTATTGTTAGAACTGAACGTTCTCCATTTACCTCATCACAATCGGTGGTGAATATGTTTCAAAGTTGGTATCGAAAATTAGGTTTATTAGGTTGTTCTTCTCATAGTGGTCGAAGAACCTTTATTACCGAAACATCTAAAAAGATATCTTTAGTAGGTGGTTCTCTGAGAGATATACAGATGATGGTCGGTCACTCTTCACTACAAACTACTCAAAGATATATTGAAAGTGATAGTGAAAGTCAGAGGAAAGTCGTTGACCTAATTTAATATTTGTAATTCTATATTGGATAGAAGAGGTATTTATTTGTTATTAAAATACCCTACCGTTTTCATTTAACGTCATAAATAAAAAATAAACCTTATGAGATTTTGAGAAAAACTAAATTTGAATAAGCGTATCAGTAATATTTTAAAAAAATATTCTAATCAGTTATCAGAAGCAGAAAAATATGATATCTGTCTAGAGTTGTCCGGTTTGCAGAGATCATTTAAATGGGATGAGTGGGAATTTGGTTTTGGTTTGTTAAAACGGCACCAACTTATCGAGCAACTAAGTAAAGAAAATCTTCTTCGAATAACGTTACTTATTGTAGAGTGGGAAAAATTAACCCCGGGAGTCTTCAGAAATTCAATTGAAACCGGATTTCTTGATAAAATTATTCAACAATTACACAGCATATTTCAACAAATGAACGCGCTGCCCACTACTAACAATAAGATCGACCCAAATTATGACTTTAGGTCTGATACTCCACCAAATAAAGATCCGGATCTTTACAGTGAGACATTACGAAATTATCATAAGAAATTATGGTCTAAAACGCTTCCTAACGGGGATTTATTTAATCTATCCAACAATGAGACGGGGAACTATCTGCATTATAGAACAAACTTTGTAGAATTGAATCTCACAAGTGACTGCATTACACATTCTTATCGTGACGTCGCGAGGATGCAGTCGGTTGTGAGACAGGTGCCAGAAAATGAAATGGAAAGTTTTTTTAATTCTTTGTATTCTATTGGAGGTTATACTCTGTTCCCTGGCGGAGTTAGAAAGGGTTTTCAGACGATCAATCAAGCGAGAGGTTGTCACCCAAGAATAGTAGATAGGATCGATCTAACACTTGAGTGTGTTAAAAGGTTCTACGAAAATCAAGATAACCCACTCCAAAAAACATTTAAGGGGTATAAAGATTTTTTTGGATTATTCGAGACATTTAAAGGTTTTGTAGATTTTTTTCACTTTCAGGATTTAGTTTCTAAAGATTATAATGAAATCAGATTTATATTGCCATTTGATAGTTCATTTCCTTCGCGACCATTTCCAAGAGATTTAGACGAATACCGTCTTCATATTAAAAACACCCAAGCATTCGTTTCGGCACGAACCGAACGTCTTCTAGCAGTCTAAAAATAAAATAGAATTTTAAATGCATTTGGAAACAATGAGTGCCTGTTTTCCTCGCTAATCTAAACGTACTCAAATAAAATAGAAAAACCCAACGAATAGGATAATCCAAATTAAAGTTTCAAAACTAATCACTTTATAAAATAATTTTAATTCTTTTCTCATACCTTAACTGTATCAAAATCTAATTATAATTAAATACGATTTTATCAAAATATAATCAGTTATAAAACGATACATTTTATTGGTTGTAAATTATTGAATAAATTGAATAAATTACGAAAAGTCATTATAGTTTATATGTTCTATAATCAGTTTTCAAATTATACCATTAGTCATTAACGCTCTGTAAATGTTTTCAGTGCCCGTTTATATTTGTTGATACGCTCAATATCTTTTTTACCCAGTTCACCAATGCGAGTGACATCAAGATTTTCTCTTAAATCAGCAATCTTAACTTTTCGTCCGATATCATTTGTCAAAGAACGCTGAATAAATTCATCGTAATCTTCATCTTCAGAGTGCTTGGTTACTGTTTTCAATGCTTCGATAATCGTCTCTGAAAACTCTTCATCACGAAGCGCTTCAAAAGTCCAGTCAGTATCCTCAACAACATCATGAAGGATTGCGACTGTCTTTTCCTCATCAGTTTCGCATCGCATCATCACACTAATAGGGTGCAGAATATATGCTTTACCGCCTCTGTCTTTTGCACCTGCATGTGCTTCCACTGCAATTTGAATTGCTCTTTCTAAGTTCATAATTTCTCCTTTAACTTCTAATCTGATAATATAACATTAAATACACCAATTGAAATTTTTGAGATATTTAACGCAATGAAAACTCTCTACATAGATATGGACAATGTCTTGGTTGATTTTCCGACAGGCATAGCACGAATTTCTGACGCACAACGAAACGAATTTGAGGGAAGATTAGACGAAGTTCTAGGCATCTTTAGTTTGATGGAACCTATGGAAGGGGCAGTTGATTCATTCCACAAACTTGCTCATAAATACGACACATACATACTTTCTACTGCACCATGGGAAAATCACACTGCGTGGAGTGATAAACTCATTTGGGTAAAGAAATATTTGGGCATGCCAGCATATAAGCGTTTAATTTTATCTCACCATAAAAATCTAAATTCAGGTGACTATCTTATAGATGACAGACTTAAAAATGGTGTGGACAAATTTCCAGGAGAGCATATTCATTTTGGCACAGAAAAGTTTCCAGATTGGAAATCGGTTTGTGATTACTTACTCTGATGTTAAAAACCACTTTTTCTAAGAAACATTATTTATAGGAATTCCTTTAATGGCGGAGAGAGAGGGATTTAAAACAATTACCTAAAACGCTTTATACTTCTTGAATATATTGGTTGGATTCAAGTGAGTATATCGTAACAACTGCCTGACGTCCTTATGCCCAGATATGAGTGCAACTTCAGGAACTGACATTCCCATCTCAAAGAACCTTGAAACCGCCTCATGTCTCAAATCATGAAATCGTAAATCCTTTATTTCTGCTTTTGCACGTGCTCTGCCCAATGCAAGACGCAAACAGTTCGCAGTAATAGGAAATACCTTTTCATGACTCTGAGGCACCTTTTGAAGGAGTTTCATGCACCTTTTAGTGAGAGGCACTTTTCTATCTTCACCATTTTTAGTGTCATAAAGAAAAGCGAATCCATTTTTAAAATCAATATCACGCCATCTAAGTTGTAATATTTCAGAACGACGCATTCCCGTCTCAATTGCGAATTCAATAATAAAGGAAATATAGATATTCTTCTGAGAGCAAGCGGCAGAGAGTAGGCGTTCCTTTTCATTACCAACTAACCTTCGTTTACGAGATTTATGAGTAGGGGGGAGTTGTAAGTGCTCAGTGGGGTTTTTAGGAATTCCATAACCCCAATCGTAAATAGCAGTCCTAAACACCCTTTTGAGAAGCATTAATTGGGCATGTACGGTTCCGTGTTTAACCTGTTTTAATCTTTCATCACGTAGATACTCAAAATGGCGTTCAGTTAGGTTTGAAAGTTTGATTTGAGCGATGGGATGCCTTGAGTAAAAGTTTAGAACATATATTTGTACCTCAGACCCTTTTAAATGCAATGACATCTCTGTAGCGTATCTTTGCAGCAGATCTTTGAGTGTAATATTTCCAATATTTACTCTAGGTATATCGGTGCTTTTTATATTACTTTCTGATGCTTTAATCCAACATAATGCATCTGATTTGGACTTGAATGATTTAGTAAAACTTCTCCAACCTGAAACCCTTACTTGAGCATTCCAAGTTTTACCTCTTTTACGTACACTTCCCATCGACTTGACCTTTTACTGTGTCAAATCTGTGTCAAAAACTGGTTTTTACATGAACCAACCCATTACCCTAAACGATAACACACTGAATTAATTGGGGAAAAATGGCGCGCTCGAGAAGATTCGAACTCCTGACCCCTAGATTCGTAGTCTAGTGCTCTATCCAGCTGAGCTACGAGCGCGTCGTTGCAATTGTTATCTAACTTCCACTCCAAAAACAAGCCATCTGCCCGAAATTTATTTCAACGACTTCGAGTGACGAGTGATTTGGTGTAGAGTAAATTTATTCTTTTCGCTGAGTTTAATAATTACTTTCAAATTTTAACATGATTAGGGTATTGTCTACGGATATCCTGCTAATTAGTTGTCAGTAAGTTCATATTATGAAATCAACAAAAAAATCTTTTCCTGTGTCTTGGGAAGAATTGCATAGAACATCAAAAGCGCTTGCTTGGCGAATGCTTGAAATTGGGCCATTTGAAGGGATTGTTGCGGTTACAAGAGGGGGTCTCGTTCCCGCTGCAATAATCGCTCGCGAATTAGAGGTTAGACACATCGATACTGCATGTCTGGCTTCTTATCACGGAAATTCCCAAGGTGAGGTAAATGTTTTAAAAGCACCTTTGGGCGCTGGTGATGGCACAGGCTGGCTAATTGTGGATGACCTTGTTGATACTGGCGAGACAGGTAAAGTGCTGCGGCAGCTTTTGCCAAAAGCTCATTTTGCAACTGTGTACGCAAAACCCCTCGGACGACCAATTGTTGATACTTTTGTTACAGAAGTATCCCAGGATACATGGATATATTTTCCATGGGACCTTGAGCCACAGCCATCACAGCCGATCGTTGGACTGAATAAATAGCCTTAAAAAAAATGGTAATTAACTGAAACCAAGTTTTTTCATTCTCTGCTATTTTTTTTATTATTCGGCAAAGGCCATAATCGAAATTTTCCAGTGCATATAAATTATCGGATTTAGAGTTTGTTCTGATAATGCGGATAAATAGAAAAGCGGACGCAATATTACTTTCAGCGTCATTTAAAAGATTATGTGCTTAATCTGTTCGTGAGGTTGACTTGTTCGTTAATCAGCTTGTTTAATTTACTAAGCTATAAATTGATTGACATCTTTGCAAAACAACCCTAAAACCCCCAATCTACATAGAAGATTGTAAAAAGGACAAGATGGGTTATGAAACGCACGTATCAACCAAGTGTTCTGGTTCGCAAACGTCGCCACGGATTTAGGTCCCGGATGGCAACAGTTGGAGGTCGAAGAATTATCCGCGCAAGACGTGCAAAGGGTAGATCTCGTCTTTCTGCGTAAAATTGGTGTTTCTGATTGGCTGTTTTGAAAAAGCTGACCAAACGATCTGATTTCCTTCGTGTTCAGCGTGCTAATATCAACTATGTAACTCCGAGTTTAGTGATGCAGATTGCACCTTGTGGTCAGATAGGGCACGATGATTGTCGCATCGGTTTTACAGCTTCAAAAAAAATCGGAAACGCCATTAAAAGAAACTTTGCGAAGCGAAGAATGCGAGCTCTTGTTCTACGGCAATGGCAAGAGCTTATTGAAGCTTCAGATTATGTGTTAATAGCGCGTCAGGAATTACTGATTAATAATTTTTCTGACATTGAAGTTGAGTTAATAAGCGCAATCCACGCCCTAAATAAAAAAATGCTTCTGCGGAAAGCTAACAATAAACCTAATTCTAGTAATCAATAGTAGCGCCATTAAACGGAGATGCGTGTGACAAAAAAACCTCCAAACATTTTAGCTTATTTTCTAACTGCCCTTATCTTTTTTTATCGTTGGTTCCTTTCTCCGATTTTGCCTGTTTCTTGCAGATATCAGCCTACATGCTCCGCATATGCGATAGATGCAATTAAGTCCCGCGGACCATTGCAAGGAACAGTATTAGCCGTTAAACGTATAGCATCATGTCATCCATGGGGTGGTCACGGGTTCGACCCCGTTCCTGATGCGGTGGTAGGCGATAAAAATGAAAAAAGAAAACAAACGAATTAAAATAAATAATCATAACAATGTTCTAATGAATGAAATTGAATGGCCTTGACAGGAATAGATAATGAGCCCGGAAAATCGTAATTTAATATTGGCTATGGCCGTCTCTATGGCGATACTTGTTTTATGGCAAAGCTTCTTTGTCGAACCGCAAATGCAAGCCGAACAACATGCCGAGATTCAGTCTCAGCAATTTAATACAGATGGTACACCAAAGTTAGATGAAATTGAAAGCAATGGCCAGCTTCAAGTGGAAATGCCTGAACGACCTCTTGAGGATGTTCCAAGAATAACAATTTCAGCACCTCTATTGGGGGGGTCTCTTACCAGCCGCGGGGCACGAATTGATGATTTGCTGCTTAAAAATTACCGTATTTCGTTGGATGAAAATGCCGAAAATGTTAGACTATTCAATCGCGTCTCTTCGCAAACCCCGTATTTTTCAGAATTTGGCTGGGTAAGCCAGGCATCAGAACAGCCTATGCCTTCTGCAAAGACGATCTGGAAGGTACTGGATTCTGAACTCACGCCTCAGAAACCTGTCAGGCTAAGCTGGGATAACGGCAAGGGGATCAAATTTTTGCGAACTATTAGCATTAATGATGACTACTTAATTAAAATTGATGATACCATTACCTCTAGTTTGAATAGATCCATTTCGCTTAACCCATATGGGTTGGTGAGACGCACCGGAACTCCTAGTACACAAGGCATGTGGATACTTCATGAAGGTCTGTTGGGTGTGTTTGATACCACTTTAAAAGAATGGACCTATTCGGAATTACAAGACGATAACAGAGTTGGTTTCAATCATGATTCTGAAGAGCAAGGCGGATGGGCTGGCATTACGGATAAATACTGGCTTGCAGCAATCATGCCTCAGCAATCTGAGACAGTTAAATTTAGTATGAGGGCATTACCAGGAAATGAAGATAGATATCAGGCGGATTTTTTAGGTAAAGCTATCATCCTTCCAGCAGGAGGAGAAGTAAACTGGTCAGGATATTTGTTTGCAGGTGCTAAAAAAGTTGATTTACTCGATAAATATGAAGAAGAACTTGGCGTTTCGCATTTTGATCTTGCCATTGATTTTGGCTGGTTTTACTTCCTAACCAAACCGTTTTTCTATGCTATAACCTATTTTAATAGCCTTCTTGGAAATTTTGGCTTGGCTATTATTGCATTTACAATTTTAGTCAGACTAGTCTTGTTTCCACTTGCAAATAAATCTTTCCGCTCAATGGGCAAAATGCGTGAGTTAGCCCCAAAAATTCAGCAACTTCGTGAAAGTGCGGGTGATGATAGAACAAAAATGAATCAAGAGATGATGGCATTATATAAAAAAGAAAAGGTAAATCCTGCAGCTGGTTGTCTTCCGATTTTGTTACAAATTCCAGTGTTCTTTGCTCTTTATAAGGTGCTTTACGTGTCTATTGAAATGAGACACGCCCCATTTTATGGATGGATCTCAGATTTATCAGCAATTGACCCTACATCTTTGTTTAACCTATTTGGATTACTTCCTTATCCTGTTGATTTTCTCCCGGCCTTCCTATCAATCGGGCTTTGGCCCGTATTGATGGGTATTACAATGTTTCTGCAGATGAGATTGAATCCGCCACCACCAGATCCAATACAGGCAAAAATATTCCAATATATGCCAATATTCTTCACTTTCCTTTTGGCAACATTCCCAGCTGGATTAGTTATTTATTGGACATGGAATAATTTGTTGTCGATTTTACAGCAGTGGTGGATCACCCGTAACATGAGAAGTACGTGAAATCTATTGATATACAACAAGAACATGAATTAGAGGTAGGTAGGCTACTTTTTGCAAAGCCATGTGAATTCATAGCAGCAGCCAATAATTTGGAAGCTCTTCCAGATATGAAGCGTCCAGAAGTAGCCTTCGCCGGCAGGTCAAATGTTGGTAAATCCTCTCTGGTAAATGCCTTAACTGGTCGCAGAATGTTAGCAAGAACTAGCCAAACCCCAGGTAGAACGCGCCAGCTTATTTTCTTTAATCTTGCGGACAGAATTGATTTAGTTGATCTCCCCGGATATGGTTATGCATCTGCGCCAAAAACTGACATAAAAGCATGGACAAAGCTTTCTCGCCAATTTCTAGCCGGAAGGCAATCTCTGAAACGTGTCTTTTTACTTGTCGACTCTCGGCGCGGTATTGGGAGAGCAGATGAAAAGGTAATATCCCTATTGAATGATACAGCTGTCAGTTTTGCGGTTGTTCTGACGAAATCAGATAAGCTTAAAAATCCAGAATTAAGTAAAGTAGTCGAAGATACGGAGCAAAAAACGGCTAAAAATGTTGCCGCCTTCCCCAAGATCTGGGTAACTTCGTCTGAGAAGGAAGATGGTATAGCTGATCTTAGAGCGCATATCGCCAGGTTGGCACTTGCGCAATTACCCTAGTAGGAAAAATTATAATGGCTAACTGATTGCCACAAAACAGGGCTAGATATACATTAATAATAAGGTACTTTATTTTTTTAGTAAAAAAAACGGAAATAATAGGTTGTGGATTAATGCAGTCAAAAAGCTCTCAATCAGAAATTTGGCTTGATAAAGTAGCAACACTAATTGAATCGCTCCCCTATATGAAGCGATATTCAGGCCTTTCTGTCGTGATAAAATTCGGCGGTCACGCAATGGGCGAGCAAGCGTCTATAGAGTCATTTGCTAATGATATGGTCTTTTTGCGTCAGGTTGGTGCAAAGCCGGTAGTGGTGCATGGTGGTGGGCCCCAAATTGGGTCGATGCTTACCAGATTAGAGATGGAATCAAATTTTATTGATGGATTGCGAGTGACGGATCAGCAAACAATTTCGATTGTCGAAATGGTATTAGCAGGCGCTATTAACAAATCGTTGGTAGCGTCAATTGCTTCTGCGGGGGGTGTCGCTGTTGGCATTTCAGGAAAAGATGGCAATCTTATTACAGCAAAGAAATTAGAGCATAGAACTAAAATAACAGATAGCGCTATCGAAAATCTGGTGGATTTAGGGTATGTCGGCGTGCCAGATCTGGTGGATACACATGTCCTAAGTGCCCTTATGGGTGTGGATATGATACCAGTTGTAGCGCCCCTTGGCCTCGGCGCCGATGGTCAAACATACAATATAAACGCGGATACAGCAGCGGGGTCTGTTGCAAGTGCGCTTGGCGCATCTCGTCTTTTAATGCTCACAGACGTTGCAGGAGTTTTAGATGAATCGGGTAATCTCCTTTCCCGTTTGACAGTTGGTCAGGCAAAGCAACTCATAGAAAGCGGAGTGATTAATGGAGGTATGATACCAAAGGTGGAGACATGCATTGAGGCGGTTCAGGCTGGGGCGGGAGCTGCTGTAATTCTTGATGGACGGAAAAAACATGCTGTTTTAGTGGAGCTATTTACCGAGCATGGAATTGGAACATTAATTCAAGCTGACCTATAAATGTTTTTCCCCACTAAAGAGTTCACTCAAAGTCAATAATTCGTTTAAAATGGAATATAGTATGACAGAAATCAGCGCATCAATGTTACAGGATAAAGATCCGACGAAGCTCGATATATCTGAGATATCGGCATGGGTCTTCGATTTGGATAATACAATTTATCCAGCACATCAAAGTTTATTTCCAAGAGTAGCGAGTCGCATGATAGATTGGATTGAGCAAAATTTTAATTTAGAGAGAACGCAGGCAGAGGCATTAAAGACACGATTATTTATGGAATATGGAACAACTATGAACGGTCTTTCTTACGAGTATTCAGTAGAGCCAGAAGATTTCCTATCTTATGTACATGATATTGACCTCTCCGATCTTTCCTATGATAACGAGCTTGATGCTGGCATGAGCGCTCTTCCTGGCAAAAAGTATATATTCACTAACGGGACTGTTTTGCATGCGAGTAGAATACTTAAGGCCTTTGGTATCGATCATCATTTTGAGCTTATTTTTGATATCTTTGCATCGAATCACTTGCCTAAACCTGCAATGCAGCCATATCAAGACTTCTTGGCTCAGAGCAAAATTAACCCAAAGCAAGCTGTCATGATAGAAGATATGGCACGGAACCTTGAACCGGCCGCAAAACTAGGAATGCAAACAGTTTGGTTAATGGCAGAACACAGCTGGGCAAAAAAAGGTGCAACAGAACCGTATGTACATTATATTGCAAGAGACCTAAAGCATTTTTTGTCCGACGCGCAGCAAGTGCTTGCTAAATAAATTTATTATCGCACAATAAATCTATAGGAGAATATCTATGACAGTAGAGTCGCTAGTTAAAGTAATTAACGATGCATTTGATGTGCGCGACACAATCACCCCAGAGACCAATGGCGAGGTAAGAAGTGCCGTCGAAGAGGCACTTAGATTACTAGATGGAGGCGAGATGAGGGTTGCAGAGTCAATTGGGAATCACCAATGGAAGGTTAATCAATGGTTAAAAAAGGCTGTTTTATTGTCATTTTGCTTGAACCCTATGCGTGTTATTAATAGCGGTGCTGACTATCAGCAGGCTGGTATTTCAAGTTGGTGGGATAAGGTCCCTTCCAAGTTTGCGGGGTGGGATGCCAAAAAATTTAGCCAGGCAGGATTTCGGGCAGTACCTGGGTGCTATGCAAGGCATTCAGCTTTTATTGCCCCAGCTGTTGTGTTAATGCCGAGCTTTGTAAATCTCGGCGCGTACCTTGATACAGGCGTTATGGTTGACACATGGGCAACTGTGGGGTCATGCGCCCAAATAGGTAAAAATGTACACTTATCCGGCGGAGCTGGAATAGGTGGAGTACTAGAGCCACTGCAAGCAGGACCTGTTATTATCGAAGATGACTGTTTCATTGGTGCGCGTTCCGAAATCGTAGAGGGTGTGATTGTTGAACAAGGTTCTGTAATTTCTATGGGTGTATTCATAGGTCAATCGACTAAAATTATTGATAGGAAAACAGGAGAGATTTTTACAGGCAGAGTACCTGCATATTCAGTTGTTGTACCTGGAAGTTTGCCTGGCGCTAATCTGCCTAATGGAAGCCCTGGGCCTTCACTATCTTGTGCGGTAATCATTAAGCGAGTTGATGAGAAAACCAGATCCAAGACATCCTTAAACGATTTGCTGAGGGACTAATAAATAAATGAGTGACCTCTCATACGCAGTTCAACTAGCTCAGAAGCTAATTCGCTGCCCCTCTATTACACCAGAAGAAGCAGGAACGCTTGATTTGCTAGAGGTTGAGCTTACGCAGGTTGGATTTAACTGCACCAGACTTGTTTTTGGTGAAGGAAAAGACAAGATTGATAATTTGTATGCAGAGCTTGGTGAAGGACCAGCGCATTTCGCATTTGCAGGACACGTTGACGTTGTTCCTGTTGGACGTTTAGCAGATTGGCAGTTCGATCCGTTTCAAGCAGAAATTAAAGATGGTTTTTTATATGGCCGGGGGGCAGCAGATATGAAATCTGGTATCGCTGCATTTGTTTCAGCAATCAGGCAGTGGCAAGAATCTTCAAAGAAACAGACAAAAATTAGCTTGATAATTACAGGTGATGAGGAAGCAGATGCCATAAATGGTACATCTAAATTGATAGATTGGATGAGGCAGAACGATATTTTCCCAGATATGTGCATTGTAGCTGAACCAACAAGTCAGATACGAATTGGCGATAATATTAGGAATGGAAGGCGTGGCTCACTTTCGGGTAGCTTAACAGTTACAGGGCAACAAGGACATGTCGCATATCCCGATCTTGCGCGCAATCCTACATTAACCCTGATGAAAATGCTAGCACCTATTACGAGTACGAAACTAGATGGTGGTAATGCCTATTTTGGGCCATCAACAGCAGAGGTTACAGGTCTGTCCACATCTTCGAGTATTACAAATGTGATTCCCTTAAATGCAAATGCAATGTTTAATATCAGATTCAACACAGAACATACAAAAGAAACGCTGCAAGGTTGGTTAGAAGACCATTTTAAGAGAATTGCAACGAAATATGAGGTTCGATTTGAAATTAAATGGAAATCAAATGCGGCTCCTTTTGCAACTGAAGCAGGAAAGTTAACAGAGCTTCTTAGAAAGGCTATTAAAGCACAAACTGGTGTAATAGCTGAGTTATCTACGACAGGTGGCACGTCTGATGCGCGATTTATTACAAATTTATGCCCTGTCGCAGAATTTGGCTTAGTTGGAAAAACTATGCATCAGATAGACGAAAAAGTCTTGATAGATGATATCGATATATTAGCAAACATTTATGAAGATATGTTACATAGGTTCGATGCAAATCATGAATATTAGTCCGTCTGCGTTTATTCAATATCTCCAAGCAACTATTCAAATGATGCTAGGTCAAAAAAGCCCTGAAAATGCTTATAATATTTCGGAAGAAGGAATGTGGCAGGCTATTTTTGCAAGCTGGATTATTTCCTCTATTGTCTCAATTATTCCGATGCAGGCTATAGGATGGAATTTTTATCCCTTATTTTTAGTAACTTCACTTGTGTCTTTGCTTTCATTTGTTATTCTGGTTTATTACTTTTTGTTTCGGATAGGTAAGTCCACATTATATCTGAAATTTATGCTCCCATACTTGTGGCTTAGCACTATCCAAATGATTTTCTTCGCGGGTATAACAATTGTCTCTTCACTCACAGGAATCGTTGAATTTAGCTTATTGTCTGTACCGGCGTTAATCTGGATTGTGTACTGGCTTATAAGAATTGCACGTCAACAATTAGATGTGAGCAGGTTTGTTGCATTTGGGTTCGTTGCAGGGAAATTTGTTATAGACACGATTCTAGGTGTTACTGCCGGAATGAGCTTTGCACTTACTTAGCTGCTAGTTGGTGAGGCCTTGTCCGGATATATTACATCTGTTAGGTATAAACCATGTGGAGGTGCCGCTGGACCTGCTGCCTGTCTGTCTTTGGCTTCCCGTATTTCTTTTATTTTTTCTGATTGCCACCTTCCCTTTCCAACTTCTACCAGGCTTCCTGTAATATTCCGCATTTGGTTGTGCAGAAACGATCTCGCAATTGCTTTGATGTGTATTTCATAGCCAACTTTTTCTATCTCAATCGATTGCATGGTTCTGATAGGTGATTTTGCTTGACATTGAGAAGCTCTAAAACTTGTAAAGTCGTGTGTGCCAACAAGATGCCGGGCAGCACTTCTCATAGCTTCGATATCTAGCTGTTTTGTTATGTGCCAGACACGGAATTTATTCAGACTAGGACGTACATTTCTGGTGAAAATCCGATAAAGATAGCGCCTTTCTATTGCATCAAAACGGGCGTTGAATTCGGCATTTACTTTTTCTGCTGATAAAATGGAAATAGGAGAGGTCTCAAGATAGCTGTTTAGTCCCATCATAACGGAATGTGTGGTGTAATTTGATGGCACGTCTAAATGAGCAGCTTGTCCTATTGCATGTACCCCGGCATCTGTTCTACCAGCACCTTGAATAGCGGTGGCTTGCGTAGTTAGTTTTGCAGCAGCAACTTCTAATTCATGCTGGATAGAATTTCCATTTTCTTGAGACTGCCAGCCAACAAAAGGAGTGCCGTCATATTCAATTCGTAAGAGCATACGTTGCAAAATAGGCATTGTCATGCACTCCAGACTATATCGCCATTGCGTATAGTAACGCCATTTAAATAGGCAGCTCCTGACATCGGTTTTTTACCGGAAGGTTGAAGTTGGCGAATTAACAAAATGTTTTTGTCTGCCACAACTAAACCAAAATCAGAACCAGAATTGGTTTTATTATCAAATAGAATAGCAGAGCCAATTGGAAGGTCTGACTGTTTTTCAGTTACGGATGCTTCAAGGATTTTTATTCGACTTCCATCGTCTAATTCTAGCCAGCAAGAAGGAATGGGGCTAAAAGCTCTTATCTTTCGATCCAGCTTTTCCACAGATTCCCGTAAATCTAGCTTTGTTTCTGATTTAGAGATTTTATGTGCATAGCAGACGTCCTGCTCTGGTTGGACAAGAGGCATTAGAGTCTTTTTTTCGGTTAAATAAAGGGTCTCAAGCAAGCAGTCTGCTGTTAAATCAGCTAACCTGTCATGTAGTGTTTTAAAGGTCTCATTTGAAGAAATTTTTGTCGAAACCTGATGTAACATTGGGCCCGTATCAAGACCTTTTTCCATTTGCATTGCGGTTACGCCAGTTTGCTTATCACCGGCAAGGATAGCACGTTGGATAGGGGCAGCGCCTCGCCAGCGTGGTAGCAGAGATGCGTGTCCATTTATGCACCCAAAAGGCGGTATATTTAAAACTGCTTGCGATAATATAAGTCCATAAGCAACAACAATAAATATATCTGCATTAGCATGTTTGAGTTTTTCTATTTCGTGTTGTGGTTGGAGAGATGGAGGCGTTAAGCATTCGATATCATGTTCTCTTGCATATTTGGAAACAGCGGTTTGTGTTTCTCTCATGCCCCGTCCTGCTGGACGGGGGGGTTGCGTATAAACACAAAGAATGGTGTGATGCTGACTCAATTTTGCAAGACTTTTGACTGCAAAAAATGGGCTTCCCATAAATATTATACGCATAAAATTCTACCAGTTTTTTAAAAACTAAGATTGGCGAGATTCTTTTAGCACTTTTCGCCAAATTATATCGCGTTTTAACTTTGATATATGATCAATGAACAAGACTCCGTTGAGATGGTCAATTTCGTGCTGAACACAAGCTGCAAGAAGGCCTTCAGCTTTTATCTGCCGCTCCTTTCCCCCTGTATCTAAAAAGCGCAATTCTACCCATATTGGCCTTGTAACTTCAGCATTATGACCTGGGATAGAAAGGCACCCTTCTTCATGCAGAGCACTTTCCTCTGAAAATTGGGTTATTTCTGGATTTACCATCTGCCAAAGCTCATTAGCCTCGTCATTCCTGCTACAATCCATCACAATCAAGCGTTTAAGCTCGCCAATTTGGGGCCCAGCAAGGCCAATTCCAGGCGCATCATACATTGTTTGCGCCATATCATCAAGAAGCTGCCTGGTCTCATCAGTGATTATCTCAACTGGCTCTGCTATTTTGCGTAGTACTGGATTGGGGGCAATTTGAATTGGTTTAATGGCCATTTACATCCTCTAATCTTAAGCCCATTTCTGTAGTTGGAAATCTTAAAAAGCACGATAGCTATTATAGTTTCTGATTTGTAATGGCTAGTAGTCCTGCTTGTGTTATATATAAATGCCATCTTATACTAAACAAAATGCCTTTTATCTGCCAGTTAATATTTGATCTTTCGTATTTATAGGTGGAATGAAAGTCAAGCCAGCTTGATATTTATTCAAGATTTAAACAGAGAAAAGTGATGCCTCTTTCTAATCTAAATCTTACCATTCTCTTGGTGGTGTCGATTTGTCTAATTTTTATGTTGATTTTCATTTCGCTCAGAAAGAATTTGTCTAGTATGCAGTCAGAATCGCTGGCAGAACTAAGGGGACAGTTATCGCAAATAGTACAAGCTTCAAACCAGCAGCAACAAGCCCTCGCAAGTAACTTATCAGATCAGTCTTCTAGAATGGAGCAAACGCTATCTGTATTTCGCCAACAACTTGGCCAGTCACTTCAGCAACAGACACAATCTACTCACGATAACCTTACTAAACTATCAGAACGATTAGCCGTGATAGATAAAGCGAATAATCAAATCTCAGAGCTAACAGGTCAAGTTACGCAACTCCATAATATTCTTGCAAATAAAACAGAGCGTGGTGTTTTCGGAGAAGTGCAGTTAGAAAATCTGATTAAAACGGTTCTGCCCCCTAATGCATATGCTTTTCAAGTTACACTTCCGAATCAAAAAAGGGCAGATTGTGTTTTAAAACTGCCCAACCCGCCAGGCGATATTGTGATAGACTCTAAATTCCCTCTTGAAGCATGGCATAGTTTGCAGAACGCAGAAACAAAAACCGAACAACAAGTAGCCAGGAAACAGCTTGCTATTAGTGTAAGAGGACATGTGAAAGATATTCAGGAAAAATATATTGTCGCAGGAACCACGGCTGAATCTGCCTGTTTGTTTCTTCCCTCAGAGGCGGTCTATGCTGAACTGCACGCAAATATGCCGGATGTAATCGAAGCCTCATACAAGGCAAGGGTTTGGATTGTCTCACCCACTACGATGATGGCAACACTTAATACTGTCAGGGCAGTTCTTCGTGATGCGAGAATGAGGGAACAAACAGCTATCATTCAGGCAGAAATGCTAAAACTGCTTGAAGATGTATCAAGACTAGATATGCGGGTGGATAATTTAAACAGACATTTTTCGCAGGCGCAAAAAGATATCACAGAAATTCAGACATCTACGACCCGAATAACAAAAAGAAGTCATAAAATAACAGAATTAGACGTATCTGAAGATGAGGATATATCTCTGATTGAAACCGAATTGAAATCGGCACCCACATTACCATAGGTAACAGGTACCTCATCTTAAACGATTAAAGAACCCTTATCCCACAGGTGTTCTTGCCTTCATCGCAAGGGCAAGGGTGCCATCATCCAAGTAGTTCAACTCTCCCCCAACAGGAACACCGTGAGCAAGTCTCGAAAGCTTAACTGAGAGTTCTTTGAGCCTTTCTGCAATGTAATGCGCTGTTGTCTGGCCTTCGACAGTTGCAGAAGTTGCAAGAATTATCTCGCAAGCGTTGTGTAAAGTAGCCATGGATGTAACATAGTGTACAAGTTTTTCTATTCCAAGCTCAGTTGGACCTCGCCCATCCATAATATTTAAATTACCGCCTAAAACAAAATATTTTCCTTGAAAAACACCAGCTCTTTCCATCGCCCATAAATCTGATACATCTTCAACAACACATAATCGATTTTCGTCTCTTAGCGGGTCATTGCAGATTAAACATTTATCTAATTCTGTTAGATTATTGCACTGTACACAGGGTTTATAATAATGGGCGACATCATTAAGAGCTCTGGCCAGAGGAAGCATATCGCGCTCTTTATTTTTAATAAGCGCAAGCGCTGCTCTCTGTGCTGACCTCGGCCCTAAGCCTGGCAACTTTCCAAGCCTTTTAATTAGATTTTGTAGTCTGTCATCGGACATTTTACAACGGAAGTTTCATACCTGGTGGCAAAGGAAGGCCACCTGTAAGCTTGCTCATTTCTTTTGCCAATGCTTCATCTGCTTTATCTTTAGCTTTATTCAAGGCAAGCTGAATTAAATCTTCTAATGTCTCAATGTCTTTTGGATTAACAATATCCTCTGTTATTGAAACAGAAACGACCCGCCCTTTGCCAGTAATTGTGACTGAAACAGCGCCCCCGCCAGATGTTGCAGAGAAATGACGGCTTGCCATTTCTGTTTGCATAGCTTCCATCTGGGATTGCATCTCTTGAACTTTCTTCATCATTCCGCCTAGATTACGCATCATAATTTTCTTCTTTATTATGTGAAAGTTCTGCTTTATCTGATTGTTCTGGAAAAAAAACTGGTTTTAAATTCTCTGTTAAATCAGTCTCAGCTAATAACGTTGGAGACAACGGGTTCCCACTACTCTCTATTGGTGTAAGCACTTCTGTTACTTTAGCTCCTGGAAATGTTTCTATCACCTTCTTTGCTAAAGGATGTTCAGAAGCCATAGATAATTTCTTCTGTCTGGCTGTTTCATCTGTTTTCTGAAGCGTTGGTGAACTTTTCTTATCACTGACGGAGACTAACCATCTCTCCGTCGTGCTT
>CABXZZ010000030.1 GCA_902516825.1 uncultured SAR116 cluster alpha proteobacterium | reverse complement strand
AAAAAAGACATAATTATACCTTAAGCACCTGAATTAAATCAGGCTAGGTATCTTCGCTTATATTGTGAAATATTTTAGTTCTGAAATAGGTTAAAAATCTATTTTGCAGACCTTGGAGTGTTCGCTACCAACTGCATTTATCTGGCTTGCCATAAAGGCCGGTTGCAACGGATAATTTATGCTGGAAAACAGCTACTTTACAGTTTACACAAAATCAAGCAGATAAATTGTATCCCACCAACAATCAGGAATTTCGAAAATGAACAATTTACCACATTTTAATCAAGCAATCGCTGAACTTGCAAATGATGCAAAGGCTTGGCCATTTGTGGAAGCAAGGAATCTTGTCAAACGCCTAGAAACACAATCTATTAATTCCGAAAAAGAGGTAATATTCGAAACCGGGTATGGGCCGTCTGGATTGCCTCATATAGGTACATTTGGCGAAGTTATCAGAACCAGTATGATACGTCATGCCTTTGAGGTGCTTTCAGGCAGAAAAACACGCCTTATATGTTTTTCAGATGATATGGACGGATTACGAAAAGTTCCAGATAACGTTCCTAACCAAGAAGAATTAGCGAAATATCTTGGAATTTCTCTAACAAGCGTGCCAGATCCGTTTGGCACTCATAGCTCATTTGGGGCGCATAATAATTCACGATTGCGTGCTTTTCTAGATAGTTTTAATTTTGAATATGAATTTTTAAGCGCAACTCAGCTATATCAATCTGGAAAGTTTGATGATGGTCTATTGGATGTGTTGTCCAATTATGAGAAAATAATTAATATTATCTTGCCTTCACTTGGAGCAGACAGAAAAGCAACCTATAGTCCGTTCCTGCCAATCTGCCCTAATACGGGAAAGGTATTGCAGGTGCCTTTAACACGGTATGATAAACAAGCTGGAACGATATGTTACATTGACCCTATTACAGCCGATGAGATGACGACTGAGGTTACAGGCGGAAGATGCAAGTTGCAGTGGAAAGCGGATTGGGCAATGCGATGGCATGCACTTGGCGTAGATTATGAGATATCAGGAAAAGATTTAATTGATTCAGTAACATTGTCGTCAAAAATCGTTCGTGCGCTTGGCTCAACGCCTCCAGCTGGGTTTTCCTATGAGCTGTTTTTAGATCAAAACGGAGAAAAAATATCGAAATCTAAAGGCAATGGTCTGTCAGTTGAAGAATGGCTTACCTATGGCAGTCCTGAATCTCTGTCATTATTTATGTATGCACAGCCAAAAAGAGCAAAAAGATTATTTTTTGATGTAATTCCAAAAACAGTGGACGAATATTATACACACTTGAGTAAAATAGCTGAATCTGATGAGGCTAGCCAGCTTGAAAATCCGACATGGCATATTCATAATGGAAACCCAATAGAATTAACACTACCTCTTAGTTTTACGTTGCTGTTAAATCTTGCTGGGGTGTGTGCAGCTGAAGATAATCAGGTTATCTGGTCTTATGTTGGACAATATGTCCCAGGTGTTACACCTGAGACACATCCGCATCTTGATATGTTAATTGGATATGCAGTTACCTTTTATCAGGATCGAGTTCGCCCAGAAAAATCTTATCGTCTTGCTAGCAAGGAAGAAAAAATTTATCTTAAAGACTTAAAAAATGTGCTTTCCGAATTGTCGGAGAAAGCAACTGCTGAGGAAATACAAAACCAGGTTTATGCTATTGGAAAACAAGCTGAATATGAAAACTTGGGAGACTGGTTTAGTTGTTTGTACCAAATTCTTCTTGGGCAGACACAAGGTCCTAGGATGGGCAGTTTTTTTAAGTTATATGGCCTGCAATCAAGCCTTGCCTTGCTTGAAGATGCGCTCAATGATAGACTGGGACAGGCTGAGTTAAAATGATCTGGCAGACGCTGGCAAATGTAACAAAGATATTACCAGGCGAGGCATCGCATCAGTTGGCTGTTGGAGCTTTGTCAGTAGGGCTGCATCCAAGATATATACCAGTTAAATTATCGGCAGTGGTAGCGGGGCTTAGCTTTCAAAATCCTATCGGACTGGCAGCAGGGTTTGATAAGAATGCAGCAGCTATTTCAGGATGTTTTGCCCTTGGATTTGGGAGTGTTGAAATAGGAACAGTAACCCCATCTCCACAGCCTGGAAATCCAAAACCACGGGTTTTTAGGCTGCCTGAAGATGAAGCCTTTATTAATAGATACGGATTTAACAGTGATGGGATGGAGGCTGTGGCATCACGTCTTTTGAAGTATCGTAAATTCAAAACAGCAGAACAAATAATTGGGGTAAATATAGGAGCCAACAAACTTTCAGAAAATAAAATAGAAGATTACTTTACTGGATGTTTAAAGTTTGCAGGATTGGCCGATTATATCACTATTAATATAAGCTCCCCAAATACTTCGGGACTAAGAGATTTACAAAAATCAGCGTCACTGAAGGAAATAATTAAGGGTGTGAAACTCGGATTAACAGAAGTAGGATTGGTAAGACCTATTTTCGTGAAACTGGCTCCCGACATTTCCAATAAGGACTTGTTCTCCGCGATTGAAGTAATGGTAAATGAGGGAATTGCTGGTATAATTATTAGCAATACTACACTAGCCCGAGATAATCTTAAAAACAAGAAAAATAGTAAACAATCAGGGGGGCTATCTGGCGCTCCTTTATTTAGATTATCAAGTGAAAAATTATCAAAGGCATACGCCCTTGCAGGGGGACAAATTTCTTTTATCGGTGTTGGTGGAGTGAGGAGTGTTAAAGACGCATACACTAAAATTCTGCTTGGAGCTGATCTTGTGCAACTTTATTCCTCTCTCGCACTATTAGGGCCTCATATCGCAAATCAAATTAATACTAGTCTTGTCAAATTATGCTTGGGAGAGGGGCTTCGTGAACTGAACGAGGTATGTGGTAGCTTCAATTCTTTTGATAAAGCGCACCGATATGCTGAGTATTCTGTTAAAACACATTTAAAATCTGAATAATCGATGGTGTGTCCGCACTAGCCTCAGCTGAATTATATATCAGCACCTAGCGGATTCGAACGCTACTTTGCTTCTGCTTTTTCCCTGTAATATACGACAAAACTCGAACTCAAGGTTTTACAATTGAATGGTTGCATCACCTTTAATTGTTCTTACAGCATAGTAGGTTTAATGACAATTGCTCTTGTTAAATAGTCTTATCCAAATGTTGCTAGAAATAAGTTTCTAGCTGTATAGTGGTGGGTCAAACCCCCGAGGTAACATTTCGCTTTTCAGGATATTGAGATGTATTATGCACTTGTGCTATTTTATAGAAAGTGTGTTAATAAAAATTTTATAATGTATTAAGACTGGAGAAGAGTTGACCTTTAGAACGGATTGCTCTATGTTCACTCTTCACATTTAAAGGTTGGCATAAGTTCAAAGGAATTCGTAATGGCGAAACGTTGTCAGATTACCGGCAAAACTGTAATGAGCGGAAATAATGTGAGCCATGCGAATAATCGTACACGCAGACGTTTTCTACCGAACTTGCAAGCTACAACCATGCAGTCAGAAATTCTTGGTCGTTCTTTAAAACTTCGCGTATCAACAAGCGCGATCCGGACCGTCGAAAAGCATGGCGGTATTGACCCATTTCTAATTCAAGCCAAAAATAGCGAATTAGCTGATGAAGCACGTGCGATTAAGTCTGAGATACTTGCTGCATCGCAGAGCTAATTGATTCTACAAGGCCCCACAGCGGCATGCATAACTTTATCCTCTTCAAAAAATGGTGGGGGCTAATAATGTATTTAGGCTAATAAAAGATTCAAGAAAAAACTTTGCGAGGGTGTCTCGCATTGTCATCAAATAAGTCAGCTAGCTGTGTCATCACAGCTCCACCAAGCTGTTCTGCGTCTGTTATAGTTACAGCACGCTCATAATAGCGTGTAACATCGTGACCTATGCCTATGGCAAGCAGTTCGATAGGGGAGCGTTCTTGGATCATCATAATTACCTGTCGAAGGTGTTTTTCAAGATAATTTCCGCTATTAGAAGACAAGGTGGAGTCATCGACAGGTGCACCGTCGGAAATTACCATCAATATTTGCCGGTCTTCGTGCCGACCAAGCAACCTGTTATGTGCCCAAAGTAATGCCTCACCGTCAATATTTTCTTTAAGAATGCCCTCACGAAGCATTAGCCCAAGTGAACGTCTCGCTCGGCGATAAGGAATGTCACCAGCTTTATAAATGATGTGTCTTAAATCATTTAATCTGCCGGGCTTATCTGGTTTTCCGGAAAGTTGCCAAGCTTCTCTGGATTGTCCACCTTTCCATGCTTTGGTTGTGAAACCCAGAATTTCAACTTTCACACCGCATCTCTCTAAGGTGCGTGCCAGAATATCAGCTGTTACAGCTGCAATCGTTATGGGACGACCGCGCATTGACCCTGAATTATCTAAAAGAATTGTTACGATCGTATCTCTAAATTTAGTATCCTGCTCTTGTTTAAATGATAAGGCAGATAGGGGCTGGGTTACCACCCGGTATAATTTTCCGGCATCAAGAACACCCTCTTCAAGGTCAAAGTCCCATGACCGATTCTGATAGGCCATTAGCTTGCGCTGTAACCGGTTAGCTAATTTCGAAATCACAGAATTAAGGCTTTCAAGATGCCTGTCAAGCAACGCTCGAAGTCTATCAAGCTCTTCTGAGTCGCATAATTCGGCTGCTTCAATTATCTCGTCATACTTATCTGTGAATATCCGATACCCCTGTTTTTGCGCAATTTTATCAGATAAGTAATCGCGCGGATCACCACCTGGTGCGTCACCTTCTGCGTGACTCTCCATTTCTTCGTCTGAATCATCGTCAACTCCGTCTTCGGCAGCCATTGCACTGGCATCACCCTCTACCTCAACAGATTGCGACTCATCCCCGTCTGAATCATCTTCTCCGGTACCTGATTGCGCCTGCTGCTCCCCTTCTTGGTTGTCTTCAGTTTGATTGCCAGTGCTATCATCATCTCCTTCACCATCGTCCCCGCCTTCGGAATTCTCGCCAATTTCATTTTGCAACGCCCCGATAAGCTGTTTTGCAAATTCAGCAAAAACCGCCTGATTTTGTGTAGCTGTTTTCATTTCCTCCAAGAGGTCGCCGGCGCGCGATTCAATAAAGGGACGCCATAAATCCATTGCCATTCCAGCTGCTGCTGGTGGTTTCTCGCCTGTTAATTTCTCGCGGATAATAAGCCTAACCGCTTCCGACAAACCATTTTCAAGCTGGTCAGACGCTTCTGGTGATGGAATACCAAGAGGGTGAAGTGTGTAATGTGATTCGAGGCGTTCGGTCAGATTCTTGCGAACACCGGCCATGTGATTTGCGCCAATTGCCTCTACTCTAGCTTTTTCTGCTGCTTCAAACACCATTTTAGAGGCAGACGATTTTGGGCTGGCTCTTTGATGGGTTTTTTTGTCATGATGAGCTAACCATAAACCAGCAGCATCACTGGCGCCTCGCAGTTGATTCTCAGTATTTGTGGAGCTTTCTCTTGGGGGTGCTGGCAGTCTTACCCCGTCATTGGTAATGATACTGTCCTGACCAACGTATTTAACCTCGTGCTGCGTACCACCAGCTAATGCACGCAGGCTTGCGGCATTGGCTTTTAAAAATATTTCATTAATTGGTTTGCTCACGCTAAAAGGCCGTTTCTATTTTCAAGATGCTTTGGCCGAGACGTTTGGTGATTCGGGTAAATCAATTCCAAACACACGTTGGTAATATTCTGCAATCACAGGCCTTTCAACTTCATCGCACTTATTAAGAAAGCTCAGCCTAAATGCAAGGGTTATGTCGTTAAATATACGCGCATTTTCTGCCCATGTCAGAACTGTTCTAGGAGACATCACTGTTGATAAATCGCCCGCCATAAAACCTTTACGGGTCAGATCTGCCATACGGACCATTTGTGACACCTGTGCCTTGCCAGCTTCGGTGTCATAGCTTTTTTGCTTAGCAACGATAATCCCAACCTCATCATTATGAGGCAGGTAGTTCAGACTTGCCACAACAGACCATCTATCCATCTGACCTTGATTAATTTGTTGCGTGCCGTGATAAAGCCCTGTTGTATCTCCAAGGCCAACCGTATTCGCTGTTGCAAATAACCTAAAATTTGGGTTTGGTTGAATTACTTTATTGGTATCTAGCAGCGTTAATTTGCCATCTACTTCTAGTACCCGCTGGATTACAAACATCACATCAGCCCGACCAGCGTCATATTCATCAAAAACAAGAGCGACAGGATTTCTCAATGCCCATGGAAGCAAGCCTTCTCTAAATTCTGTTACTTGTTTTCCATCTTTAAGAACGATTGCATCTTTCCCTATTAGGTCAATCCTGCTGATGTGACTATCAAGATTTATACGGAGGCATGGCCAGTTTAGTCTAGAAGCAATCTGTTCAATATGAGTCGACTTACCAGTGCCGTGATAGCCCTGAATCATAACTCGCCGGTTAAATGCAAATCCTGCCAAAATTGCAAGCGTAGTATCATGATCGAACTGATAGTCAGGATCCAAGGTAGGAACATACTCAGAAGAAGCAGAAAAACCTGGGACTGTCATATCAATATCTAATCCGAAGATTTCTCTAACATCATAATTTGCATCAGGAGCAGTAATTGAATGGGCAGTATTGCTGTTATTTATAAATTCAGACAAAGGGATTCGCCTTTCAGAATATTAAAGTTAGTACCAAAATTAATGACTTAGCACAAATGCTAACAAATTGGGGTGAATTTATTGATAATCAATGATAAAATCCACCCCCAATAATAAATTTTTACTAGTTATTTGGATTTTAAATCAACATCAAGGTATAGTTTTTTTAATATGGAGTAGGCACTATTTATCTCTTTTAGCCTCTCTTCTGCATCCGTATCTCCCTGATTTCTGTCAGGATGATTTAGCTTAGCAAGTTTTTTATATTGCTGTTTTATTTTTGTTTGCTCAGCGCAAGGTTCCATGTCGAAGATTCGCCAAGCCCAGCGCTCATCTTTATGCATAGTGCGGTGAGTGCTGTTATTCGCTGTTTTATTTTCATTTGAAAAAAAGCCAAAAATATCTTTAGAGTAGAAATTGCTAGAATTGCGATTATGTTTATCAGAATTTCCAGTTCCAAATTTCCAACTTGGTCTCCCCCAAGTATTAGCGCTTCGGATTTCAGCTTCCAAGGCGTCACCTTTCAGTCCATCGAAATAATTCCAGTGTTTATTATAATCACGCACATGCTGAAGACAGAACCAAAAATAAGTGCGCAACTCTTCACGGTTTCGTGGCGCTGGATACAACCCAACTGCTGTACAGCTCTCTGCATCACACATTTTTTCGTGTGTGTTATGTTTCTTCAGGCCTTTTAGTTCTGGTATCTTAGCTTCACTCATAAAGGTAAATTAAAGCTGTTAGATTGTTTAGACAAGGTGGAAAGGCTAATAAAATTGCTTTATTAAAGGGGACTATGCTTTATAAGTAGCAGTCTGTAGCGAGAGAGAAAGAAAAAACATGTCAACAAAAACGCAGATAGAAGAATTATTAGAAAACGCATTTTCACCTGTTTTCATGGAGGTGAGGGATGTAAGTGATGCTCATTCTGGTCATGTTGGCGCAAGATCTGGTGGGGAGACACATTTTGAGGTTGATATATCGTCAGCTGTATTCCAAGGTAAATCTAGAATTCAGTCCCATCGCCTAGTACATGAAATATTACAGCCTTTACTTCATACAACTGTGCATGCGCTCGCCTTGAATGTAAAATCTAGTTAGTGATATGGTTTAAAAAAATCGACATTAGCTCTGTGAAAAAGCAATACAGCTATTTTTTAAACTGCTATCCTGGTCCGCTTTAGGTAAATTACCCTCTTCCTTCTCTGCTCTGCGACGACGTGATATCTCACCGCCAACAGTCTGATAGGCGGTAGTAGCCATGGTCCCCGTCAACTCAGTAATATGAGTGCATCCATAAGGCCCACCAATTGCAGTCTGCACACGTCGCCTCCATCCAGGGCCAATTTTTAATCCTATTAAATTTGTTATATTTTTTGCCCCTTTAGGACATATCTGATAAGGGCCTGCAAGTGTTATTGCTACTGCATCTGTTACCTTTAATTCAAGATCAACTGTAATACGAATTCTCATATGATGATAGGGAGTATTTTTTTGAACTGTACCGTGGGTTTCAGATGGAAAATCATAGTTTTTATTGTCCAAAAGTTCAGCCTCTATATCAAAATTACCATCTGCCCTTATATAACCATTGCAGTTTATTTTTCGATTGTGTACGAGATCCCGTTGAGCCGGATTTGGCAACCCCATTTTCAACTCCCTTTTTTACAAAAATTAAATTGATATGTTCACTCTCTAACGCTTAAATAGGTTTTTTTCTGGATGTGTTTTTTTGTTTTGTCCATATACGAAGACTAGTGATTTTATTGTTTTCCCTATGAACAACTCGAAAACGCATTCCATTAATCTTAAATTCCTGACCTGGTAGTGGTATCGTTCTTGTCTCATGTAATAATAGTCCAGCTACGGTAGAGGCATCATCATCTGGAAGAGTAAGATCTAATATTCTGTTAAGGTCACGAATAGTCACGTTACCGTCTACAACATAAGATCCGTCAGCTTGTGGGGTGCATCCGGCCAATTCTTCATCATGCTCGTCATCAATATCACCCACGATCTCCTCGATAATATCTTCGAGCGTTACAATTCCTCTGAAATCGCCGTATTCATCCACAACAATGGCAAAATGCTCTCTTCTCGTTCTGAATGCTTGAAGTTGATTGGCTAATAGGGTTGTCTCTGGAATAAAATAAGTTGGGCTAGCTATTTTTGCAACATCGAAATTTTCCAATGTCTCTAGTTTAGAATTCTGCAAACTGCGCAGCAAGTCTTTTACATGTAGAACACCTATAATATTTTCGGGCTTTCCAGAATAAATAGGTAAACGAGTATGAGGTGAGTTTAGGACAAACGAGACAATATCCTTTGGTTTGTCTTCTACATTTACCATAGATACAGAACCACGATGTGTCATAATTTCATCTACCGTTAGCTCAGATAAATCTAGAACTGAAGAGAGCATTGCTTTTTTTTCACGTTGTTCTGAATCAGCATTGTCGGAATGAAGCTCGATCATTCCCCTAAGTTCTTCCTCTCTATCTTCTGAAGTCTCAGTATTTTTTCCAAGGAAAATAAAAGATATCCACCTCATCGTTATGGAAAGAGGAGTTAAAATTATAACGATAAGCCTAATTGGACTTGCTACTAATAAAGCGAATTTATTTGCATTTTTTATAGCATATGTTTTAGGCAATACTTCTGCAAAAACAGTAATTAAGACGGTCATCACTAAGGTTGCAATAAAAACACCTGAATCTTTGAATAAAGCAATAGCTGCAGAAGTTGCCAGTGCTGATGCTAAGACATTTACAGCGTTATTCCCTATTAAGATGGCACTTATGAGAGAGTCCTTGTCATTTTTCAATTTTTCTACCAACAAAGCATTTCTATTTCCGTTATTTGCAAGTTGCCGCATTTTAGCTTCGGAAGCGGCAGTGAGCCCTGTTTCTGAGCTAGAAAAAAATCCCGATGCTAATATCAGAATTAATATTGAAACAAGTAAAGCCCAATGTTCAAACATGATTGACCCCTTTAGCCATAAAGAATGTGGTTAATTCGTTCTCAGAAATATTTGGCATTACACAGGCGCCACCTATTTTGTTTGCAAGAATGAAAGTCAAATTTCCAGCAATGGCTTTTTTGTCTTTTTTCATATGTTGTATCAAGGTAGAGGCAGAAGCCTTGCCTGCAGGCAGCGAGCTATAATCATCTGGCAATCCAACCTCTATAAGATGCGCATGAACACGCAAAGCATCCTCTGGTTTGCATATCTTTTTTGCTACTGAAAAGTCGAAGGCAAGTCCAAGTCCAGCTGCCACAGCCTCACCATGCAATAAATCACCGTTATACTGTCCGACAGCCTCAAACGCATGAGCAAATGTATGGCCGAGATTTAGCATAGCTCGCATACCTGTTTCCATCTCATCTTTTGCAATAATATCAGCCTTCATTTCACAAGAACGTCTGACTGCAAAAATTATCTCCTCCTGCTTTAAAGACAATACGTTAAACCAGTTTTTCTCTAGCCAAGAAAAAAAATAAGCATCTCCAAGAAGACCATATTTTATAATTTCTGCATAACCAGCAAGCAGCTCTCTTTTGGGCAGCGTTATTAATACACTTGTGTCTACTAGAACTAGTTTTGGTTGATGAAATGCCCCAATTAAGTTTTTACCCGCTTTCGCATTTATACCTGTTTTTCCTCCAACTGAGCTATCTACCTGTGCTAAAAGGCTTGTTGGTATCTGGATGAAATCGATGCCTCTCAGCAGACTTGCTGCCACAAACCCAACCAAATCACCTAAGACTCCGCCACCCAGCGCTATTAAAACCGTTTTGCGATCTATCCCTATATTCAGTATTTCATCGCAAAGTGCATTATAGGCAGAAAATGATTTGGATGCTTCACCAGCTGGAACACGAAGGTTATCCAATCTAGCGCAAACAGAGGTAATTGTTTTTGTAATAGACCCCTGATAAATGGGACCTGTGACGGTATCACAGATAACAATAACCTGCCTATCCGAAATATAATCAACAAGATATTTATCAGCTACGTTTAGTAAATCGGGGCCAATAAAAATTGGATAGGACCTTTCCTCAAGGCCAACTATTATTTTTTCAACTGGGCTCATCATAATTCCTTTTGAACAGATTTTTCTAATTGCAAAACATCTCGTTCTTGTAGTTCGGTGACAAGTTCTCTTAAAGCCAATGCAGCAGAAAGGTTGTCCGTATCAATAATTACATCTGCTTGTTCATAAAAGCGTTCTCGCTCGTTAGACAGGTTAGTCAAGGTTAAGAGAGGATCTCCCTTTGCAAGCAAAGGACGGTTATGAAGGTTATCCATTCTGGATAATAATGTTTTTGGTTCCGCGCGCAGCCATATTGTAACCGATTTATTGCTTAGAATCTCCCTTGTTTTTGGTGAGATGAATGCACCTCCGCCAGTAGACAATATTACAGGAGAGCCTTGAAGAATATTTGCTATTACACGTTGCTCTATATCACGAAATTTTTCTTCTCCGCTAAGCTCAAAAATTTCTGGAATAGAAATACCTGCACGTTTCATAATCTCATCATCACTATCCACAAAATTTACCGATAGCGATCTGGCAAAATACCTACCTAGCGTTGTTTTGCCCGCACCCATTAAACCAATTAAGGCAACTGTATGCGACAGAAGGTAATTTTGTTTTTGTTTCATAGTATACATTCTAACGAGCTAACAACTATTCATCAAACAAGAACTGTTTATAATAACACAAACATAGTAAATATTAAAACCAGCTTTGATGCCGCATTAGCGCCATATTCATTAATTATTACTTTATTATTGAAGTTAAAATATAGATCCGATTGGATTTTAGTTTATGCGGTGGTAGTTTATACCAAATGAAAAGAGTATGAGGCTAGAAATGAAGAAGTTTCTTACAGTAATTATTATGATTGCAGTTGGCACGATTTTTGGAGGGATATTCTTATCTAATTGGAATATACCTGCACCGACTAAAGCTGTGTCTCAGGTAATTGATGATAGTAAATTTAGAGATTGAGATGTTAATTTGGATAAGAGTTTTTATTGTTGGTGTTTTAGTGTTTCTTTTACCGTATTCAGCGCGTTCGCAAGAAATTATTTATGAACGTAATTATGCGCCAAATGGCAATAACATCACATCACAATCCCAATATCAAATTATTGAGAGGCCTCTTTTTTCTGAGACGCAAGTCCCGCTTACCACAGATATGCCCTCTTTCGTCTCAGAAAGAGGTAATCAGTCAGAATCAAGCTTGTTCGACTTAACAGCTACCATTCCTGAAGATGTTACTGACAAGCCAACAGACCTGTCAGAGATTGATGAGACAGAATTAAAGGGCAAGGTCGAAAATAACATTCTCTCTGAGAATGGTAGCTTCTCTGATACGCAAGAGGATACAGGTAATAATCAATCTGAGATGACTGAATTGCTTCAGCCATCCGAGAGCCTTTTTGTTGATAATACATCTGATTTGGATAAGCTAATTAGTGAATTGTTTCCTGCAGAAAAGGTATTGCTGAACACACAAATAAATGGTCAGTCTGATAATATATCACAAGAATCTGCTCCAGCAATTCTGTCTAAAGAGAGAATGCCGCTTGAAGAGCAAACACTGGAAGATACTGATTATGCTACACCTGCTGTAAGTGTTGGATTACGTAATTTATCTGGAGTAGGTCTCGTTACAACAGGCATTGCTGATTGGCAACTGCGCAAAATGCCCTTTAGTACATTATTATGGAGCGGATCAAAGCCACACCATTTACACTACTTGTATCAAATGAGCGAGCCTTACGGAGCTTCTAAAACTATAAATTCCCTTGTTTATTCCTCAATTATTAGAAAGTCTGCACCACCTACCGGTGTGGCAGGCAATAGCGAGCTTTCTCATTCACTAGTGGTTGATAGAATTGAGTGGCTCGCAAGAGCAGGGTATTCTGATGCTTTGGCAGATCTCATTCGCAAATTGCCAGAGGACGACCAAAGGTGGGATAAATGGCAACGATGGTTAGGAGCATATGATTTACTCTCATATAATGACGCGGTTACCTGTGTAAAAGCAGATAAAAAAGTATCCCAAGATTTTGATGCATTCTGGCTTAAAGTTCAGATAGTATGCAAAATTATTGACGGTGCTTACGACGATGCGCTTTTTCTGGCTGAGTTAATGAGCACTAGCGGTGAAGAAGATCCTTTGTTTTTTGCGTTACTTGACAATTTTAGTTCTTCGAAATCTAGCAATGTTGGATTAGGCAAATCATCCCTTACTCCGCTTCATCTAAGCTTAATGGATTTAACAGATTCACCTATTGAATGGCATCAGGTCTCAGAACTACCTTCATCAATGATGCAGGCTAGTAACCTAATTAAAAATACCACGCGAGAAGCAAGGCTTGCATTCGCGATGAAGCAGATTTTGCAACAGAGCGAATCAGCATTTGAAGCGTCGGCACTTATACGAAGCTTATATGATCAAGAGCGTCCAATGGAAACAGCTTTTAGCATATTACAAAATACCCAAGGCGACTTGAGGCTTATAGCGAGTGCAGAAATTTACGCAGCCCTTGCAGGAAGCATGTTCCAAGCAGAGGTTCAGCAGGATTATGATCTTCTTTTCTTATCCGCTTTCAAGGAGGAAGTTAAATTTGGCAACGGGCCAGCATTGCTTCCATTCTATGCAGATTTAGCAAGAACACGCCTTACAGCAGAAAGTTTGCCTTTAGTAGCTCCTGAATTAAAGTCCCAAATTGAAAAAATCGTGTTGTTTCATGAGCTAACAAATTCGTCTGTCCAAGATTCTAGCATCACATCTGCAGAAATGGATAAATTATTTCTTCTTATGAACCCTAATGCATCTGAAAAACCATCTATAGATATGCTTAAGGAATTCGATTTAGTTCACCTGCTGCCCGTCTTTGAGCAGGCACTCATGATACAAACGCCACTTAGCTGGATTGAACTCGCATCATTTAACGTCGAAAAGCTAAATGCTTCTGAAAGTCTTGAATTAGAGCCAGTGCTGAAAAATGCACTTATTGAGGCTTCTCAAAGTCAACGTTCTGCAGAGACGATATTAATCATTTCTGCGATATTTGAAAAATACAAGTTAACCCATATTTCAGCAAATGATTTGGCATTGGTAGTTCGCTCATTGCAGGAAATCGGCTTCGATGACACTGTTTATGATTTAATTAAAGAGATTGTAACTGCGAATTTGATTGAAAAATATTGGCAAAAAGAGATTTAGTTTTTAGCAAAACTAATCTGACATATATCTTTGGCGGCGATAATAAAAAAAGCGTTAGTAAGCATTTTATTTTAAACATGTTGCTTTTTCTATGGATAATAGGATGCCCAAAAATAAAAGAGATGTAAAAATTAGTTTGTTCTTGCAGAGTTTGGCAGCTGAAACTGGCGCATCCAAAAATACATTATTAGCCTACGAAAGTGACTTGATACTGGCAGACATCCATATACAAACAACCTTCAAGACTAGTTTATCTTTTGCAAACGAGAATGAATTGCTATCCTTCCTGTCTGACTGCCGTATGCAAGGACGAGCACCAAGAACAGTTGCCAGGAGAATTAGTGCCCTGAGACATATGATGAAGTGGCTAGTATCTGACGGGTATAGGCAGGACAATCCGACTATTTGGCTTGATAATCCAAAGTTTCCTCAATCGATACCAGCAAGCCTGTCTGAGTTAGAAGTAGATGCGCTTTTGAATGCAACAAAAAAGCTCCCAGAACCAGAAAATCTGCGCATGTCAGCAGGGTTGGAAATCTTGTATGGTGCCGGTTTGCGCATTTCTGAATTACTCCTCCTGCAAAGGGGCGACATTATATCTGGAAAAAACCTCATACTTGTGCGCGGAAAAGGTGGGCGAGAGCGAATGGCACCACTTACCGATATTGCTATATCTAAAACGGAAACCTGGTTGGAAAAAAGAGATGCCGCTGGACCTGATACTCATCATGAGCAACTAATTGGTATGCCAAACGAGCCAAAGATAACTCGCCAGAAATTCTCTATCCTATTAAAGAAGCTGGCTTCGAGTGCCCAAATTGATTTAGCACGCGTGAGTCCTCATAAACTTCGCCACTCATTCGCCACTCATATGCTCAATCGGGGTGCAGATTTACGAAGTTTGCAAATGATGTTGGGACATGCTGACATTTCAACTACACAAATCTATACCAAAACACGTCCAGAACGTCTGCGTGGTTTAGTAACGACGAATCATCCTCTTGCAAACAAGACCCGCAGTAGTGATTGATATTAGAGACAAATAGTTGAAAGAATAAAGAGGGCTATTCAGATTTCCATGCGCCTATTGCATTTCGCGCTATATCCACTTCCTTTAAGTCTACATCTGCCAGCACTAATTGGGATTGGGGAGTTGAAGCTTCTGCGATAATCTCTCCCCAAGGATTGACAATTAGGGAATGACCATAGGTTTGACGTCCATCTGCATGGGTGCCCGACTGAGCAGCAGCTATTATGAAACTACCTGTTTCAATTGCTCTTGCACGTTGTAATACGTGCCAATGCGCCATGCCTGTTTTTGCTGTAAATGCAGATGGTGTTAGGATGATTTCAGCGCCAGCCTGCGCCATTTTGCGATACATTTGAGGAAATCTTACATCATAGCATATCGACAGGCCAATATGAGCTAGCGATGTTTTGCTTGTGACAACTTTTCCTCCTGCGTGAAAATCTTCAGATTCCCTGTAAATCTTTCCATCTCCGACATTCGCATCAAACATGTGAATTTTGTCATAGATCACAAGACAATTACCATCGGTATCCAATAAAAAACTGCGATTTAAAATTTTCTCTGAATGCGCTTGTTTCAGTAACAGCGAACCGACCGATATTATAATTTTATATTTTTGTGCAAGTGTTTTTATTCTCTTAATTGTTTGAGAATTTTCCTCTGGTTCAGCCTTTTCTCGGAGCTCCTTCTTATTTTTTGCTATTAGATTTGCACATTCTGGAAAACAAACTAGAGATACGCGTTGAGAACCCGCCTGTGATATAAGCCTAGCAATGGTATCTTGATTTTCTAAAATATCGTTTGATGCACAATATTGTGCTGCTGCAACAAGCATTATTTATTTCCTAGCTACCAAGCAGCTCATTTAACCTGCCGTTTAATGCTATCTCAACCAATTCATCGGAACCACCAATATGGGTATCATTTATAAAAACTTGTGGAACAGAAGTCCTTCCAGATGCTCGTTTCGTCATTACTTGCCTACCGGCCCTGTCAAGGGTTATATCATATTGCGTATATTTTATATCACGGCTTTCAAGCAATTGCAGCGCACGATCGCAGTAACCACAAAAATCTGCTGTATAAATCTCCACTAGATTACGCATACTCACCTCACCCACTTTCATTTTTACTATGATATAATAGTTATATGGGAAAATACCAACAATGGGTTATTGGAATGAGACCTCAATAAAATAAATAAGAAGAAAAGAGCTGTAAATTATGTATAAGCGTGGGATGCAAAAAAATAGTCATTTCAAGTGTAAGGCACTGGCACTCAAAAGTATTTAGGTGCTTCAGATATAGCTGAATTAGTGTTTAAAAAAAACGTTAAAATGCAAACAATGATCACCAAATAGAAAACTTGTCTTTAATTTTTGGTTGAAAATTCTTTTTTTTTGTTTTTGAGCGCCACTAGCGACTCAATCGTGCAAGGCGCTCTGCGTTCACTTTACGCTTCAGTAAAGATGGCTTGTATTGATGGGTGCATTTATTTGTTATATAAACACTGCGTGTAATTTGAGAAGATTGATTAAATATGCGTTCTCGATACCGAGTGGGATGCAATGGAATAAGAAATATCAGTTTGTCGGAATTGCAAAGTTGATTAAAGGTAAGTAAAAAAGGCTTGATAAAATTGTCGTCAACTCAAGCCTTTCAGTATATATAAATTTTAGAAAAAGCGACTTCGAGATAAAATTATAACGATAAGCTTCAATTATTTGACTAATTATTAGGTTTTTAAACAGGCAGGTTACTCAGCAAACTGTGGCGGTTTTATAATGAAAACAGCGCCCACGCTTGCTACGGTCTGGTTCTGGCAAAAACCCCATGTTTGACCAGCAATCATGGCACAAAGCGGGGAAATACATTTTGAACAGTCTGATTACGTCAACTTCAGGTGGCTCTTTTAGCTTATCCAGAATAAATGCATTTAATATAGAATTATTTGTTAATTCTTCTATAAGCGAGTTTAGTTAAATTTTTTTTTCATAATTGCATGTGAGCGAAATAAATAAATGAGTAATTTAATTTATTACCTATAAAGCAGAGATCAAAATGACCTTGCCATTTGACTATAAAATGCTGATGCAAAATCGTGAACGGGCGCTCACGCAGCCAGAAGATGCTATGTTCTTGCGTCAAGCTTCTGTTACCCGATTGCTTGATAGGTTATATGACGTAAAGCGAAAATTTTCCTTTATATTAGATATAGGCAGTTTTAAGGGACAACTTGCAAATCACTTGCTGGCTATGTCGCCTTCTAGGCATGAAGATAATTATAACCTTTTTCAAATGGATATCTCAAAAAAGATGAATGCTTTTGCACATCCTTCGGCAACTTTCATACATAGCACTGATATGCAACTTTCTAAAAAAATAGCACCCTGTGATTTAATCTTGTCCTCTCAGTTTTTTCAGTGGGTAAATGACCTTCCAGGAATGTTGATTCAGTGTCGAAATAATTTAAAACCAGATGGGCTTTTATTGGCAAATTTTTTTGGGGGTAGGACTCTTCAAGAGTTGCGTGCCTGCCTGACGCATGCAGAGACAGAATTAAGTAGCGGCGCATACGCACGATGCATCCCGATGGTGGATATTAAGGCAGCAGGCGGATTACTGCAACGAGCAGGTTTTGCCCTTCCTGTATGCGATTCTGACTTAATCCAAGTCACATATTCATCAATTTATGAGTTAATGTCAGACTTAAAACAGATGGGGGAAGCAAATGCACTTAATTCACGTAGCCGGCAGTTTACTTCCGCTAAATTGTTCCAAAGGGCTGGGGAAATATATGCGCAACAATTTGCATCAGAAGATGGCAGAATAAGAGCGACCTTTGAGCTTGTTACGCTTACTGGTTGGGTACCCCATAAGAGTCAGCAACAACCATTGCGCCCAGGGAGCGGAAAAAATGCCCTAGCAGATTATATAATATCAGATAAGAAAAACAAAAACTAAAACGCCAATCGTCAGGTGCAAATTTAAAGTAAATCCTGAAGGTGACTCACGAATTCTTTATTCGCTTCAGGCATCTGGTACCCTCTTAAGTCATTCGCAAATACCCATTTAAGCTCAGACGCTGAAAAAGCGCGTGGGCTTCCTATCCATTTTCTGCAAATATAAAGCAAAAGTAGAATTTGAAACTCAGGATATTGATGAGAGCTGAAACTTAATGGGGCAAGACAGCTTTCGTGGGTATCAATGCCTAGCTCTTCCTTGAGTTCACGCACAAGCGCTGTTTCAGGAGTTTCGTTTGGCTCTATTTTACCTCCTGGAAACTCCCACAACCCGCCCATTTGCACATTATCAGGTCGTTTTGCAAGTAAAATTCGGCCATCAATATCTATTAGGGAACAAGCAACTACGAGTTTCATTTATTTAAAAAATTCTATCTTTATTATTGGCGATATTTTCAGCTGCGGTAGTCTGCATTAATGGTTATATAGTCATGGGTTAGATCGCATGTCCAAACTGTCGCTCTGCCATACTGAATTTGTAAATCAACATCGATTAAAATATTTTTGGATTTCATATGGTTATCAACTGTAGATTCTTTATAGCTATCGGACTTCTGGCCTTTTTCGGCAACCAATACACCACCTATCCGAATAGTCAATTTATCTCTTAATGCAGGCTCTCCTGCCTTTCCAACGGCCATTACTATGCGACCCCAATTTGCATCTTCGCCTGCTATCGCAGTTTTGACCAATGGGGAGTTTGCAATTGATTTGGCAATTATATGAGCAGATTCATCGCTGATGGCTCCTGAAACATTTACCGTTACAAATTTTGTCGCGCCTTCCCCATCTTTGACTATCTGATGTGCTAAATCTCTCATAATTTTTTGTAATGCGGATTTGAATCTATTTGCCTTTGCACTGTCAGAACAAATTTTCACGTTGCTAGCGCCAGTCGCAGCAAGAAGAACCATATCATTGGTGGATGTATCACCATCAACCGTAATGGCATTAAAACTCTTTTTGTTTGTCTCAAACAGCATTTCTTGAAGGAGCGATTTTTCAATTTTCGCGTCTGTCACAATAAAGCCAAGCATGGTCGCCATGTCTGGCTCTATCATTCCGGAGCCTTTTGCTATTGCACCGATATGCACCCTCTTATCTCCATACTCGATAGTTTGGATACTTGCTTTTGCAAAGCTATCTGTCGTCCTTATAGCTGATGCTGCTTGGTACCAATTCGCGGTACCTTTTGAGTTCCACAGAGTTTCAAGATGAGCACAGATGAGGTCAGAATTAAGATTCTCACCAATTACGCCGGTGGATGCCATCATCATAGTATTTATAGGCAGGCCAGATATTTTGGAAAGCGTTGAGAGTGCTAACTGTGCAGATGCGTCGCCCTTCGCGCCAGTAAACGCATTTGCGTTTCCAGCATTTACCAAAAGGCATC
>CABXZZ010000029.1 GCA_902516825.1 uncultured SAR116 cluster alpha proteobacterium | reverse complement strand
GAGAAGTGATCGGCATATTGGTCTAGTGGGTGGGCGCTTAAATGCAAACCCAACGCATCAAACTCACGCGACATTTTTTCTGTCTGACCCCATTCAGGACTACCCGTAAATCTAATCGCTGAATATTCTGGCTCATGAGACCCACCCGCAAAAAGATTTTCCTGTTGCGAGAAAGATTCCCGCCTTACTAAGTTCGAAGTGCTTAGAATCGTTTCAATAGCTTCAAATAACTGTTTTCGGTTAGAATGCAAGCTATCAAGAACGCCTGCATTAACTAGATTTTCTAGTTGCCTTTTATTTGCAACCTCTCGGGGCAAATGATGTGCAAACTCATCTATTGATTTAAACCCAGCAATAGAGGAGCGTGCTTTGCATAAATGCCGCATAGCCTCCTCACCAACATTCTTTATAGCGCCAAGCGCATAACGAATAGCAAGCTCTCCATTCTCCTGTTTTTCAACAGAAAAAGTGGGTTGTGAGAGATTTATGTCTGGAACAAGAACCTTAATATTATGGGCTGAACAATCTTGCTTGAAGACAGCTAATTTTTCAATATTACCTGCTTCCAAAGCCATTAAAGCAGCCATAAATTGAACGGGATAATTCGCTTTAAGATAAGCCGTCTGATAAGATATTAATGCATATGCAGCCGCATGTGATTTATTGAAACCATAGCCAGCAAACGCAGATATTTGCTCAAAGATTTGGGCAGCTAATATATTATCGATATCTTTACTAGCCGCGCCTTCCACGAATTTTGCCTGCTGTTCGTCCATTTCGGACTGTATTTTTTTACCCATTGCTCGGCGAAGTATATCAGCATTGCCAAGCGTATATCCGCCCAAATCGCGCGCCGCTTGCAAAACCTGTTCCTGATAAATCATAATACCATAAGTTTCAGAAAGAATGGGTTCTAACATTTTATGCATATAGATAACTGGCTCGCGCCCATGCTTCCTGTTTATATAAGTCGGAATATTATCCATTGGTCCTGGTCGATAAAGCGCAACAACCGCAATAATATCCTCAAACCTATCAGGTTTTAATCCCCTTAATACTTCTCTCATACCTGACGATTCAAGCTGAAAAACGCCTATAGTATCACCCTCTGCCAGAGTTCTGAATGTGATTAGATCATTCAAGGGGAGATTTTCGAGATCAATAGATGTTCCATTCTCTTCAATTAAAGCGAGTGCTTTTTCAATAACTGTAAGTGTTTTAAGCCCAAGAAAATCAAACTTTACCAATCCTACCTGCTCAACATATTTCATGTTAAACTGTGTTACAGGTAGCTCAGAACGAGGGTCGCGATAAATAGGAACCAGCTCGGGTAGTGGTCTATCCCCAATTACCAAACCTGCCGCATGGGTAGAGGCATGTCGGTACATTCCTTCAAGCTGCATTGCGGTTTGCAATAATGTTGCCACTTGCTCATCTTGTGCATAAATCGTTGCTAACTCGTCTTGTGTGTCCAAAGCCTGCGCAATCGTGGTAGGCTTTGCTGGATTATTCGGTATCAGTTTGGCAATTTTGTCGACTTGCCCATAAGGCATATCAAGAACTCTTCCAACATCCCTTAATGCAGCACGCGCCTGCAATTTTCCAAAGGTAATAATTTGTGCGACCTTGTCTTTGCCATATCTTTCCTGAACATACTGAATTACTTCGTCTCTTCTGTCTTGGCAGAAATCAATATCAAAATCAGGCATTGATATTCTTTCAGGATTCAAAAACCGCTCGAAAAGTAATCCCCATTTTAAAGGGTCTAAACCCGTAATTCGCAACGACCATGCAACAACAGAACCAGCGCCCGAGCCTCGTCCCGGTCCAACAGGAATATTATTATCATTCGCCCAATTGATAAAATCAGAGACAATGAGAAAATAACCAGTGAAACCCATTTCGATAATCACAGATAATTCATAATTTAATCGCTCTATATAATCCTGCTTATCAAATTCTAATTTACCCGTTTTTTTAGCTACTTCTATTCGCTTAGTTAATCCTTGTTCAGCCTGAAATCTCAAAACTTGTTCTGGGGTACGACCTTCTGGATCAATATATTCAGGTAGAATAGGTTCTCTGTCATGTATCATGAAGGCGCAACGTTTTGCCACAAGAAGACTATTGGAAACTGCCTCAGGGATATCTATAAACAGTTCCTCCATTTCATCAGCCGTTTTGAATCGATGGTGGGCTGACTGATTATAGATAGTCATGCTAGCAAGCCGCTGGTTGGTGGCTATACAAGTGAGAATTTTTTGTGGGACAAACATCTCATCATTTTCGAAATGGCAATCATTTGTTGCTACCAAAGGAAGCTTTAATTCATCAGCGAGCTCCAACAGTTTCTCTTCAATGTCATATTCTTGCTGTAAACCGTGCCTTTGCAATTCTACATAAACTCGTCCCTGCAAATTATTAGATAGCATTTGTAACCTTGATAGGGAAATAGCTGGCGACTGAAGTACTACACCAGAAATAAACCCGTCTTTTGGACTGCCTGTTAATACTATTAAACCTTTTGATAAAGCGAGAAACTCGCTCACCATAATTTTAGGTTTTTCCGAGCCATCACATCGCATCCAGGCATCAGACATAAGCTTACTAAGATTTTTATATCCAATTTCGCTCTGCGCTAATAAAACCACCTCTCCATCACCATTTTCATCTTTAAGAAATACTGAAGCCCCGATAATTGGCTGGATACCTGACTGCGCCATAGTCTTAGAAAATTCGTACCCACCAAATAAATTTTGGCTGTCTGTAATAGCCATAGCAGGCTGACGATCATTCTGAGCTAATTCTGCTAATGTAGGTATCCCAAGCGTAGATTCAGATAGTGAATATGCAGTGTGAACACGAAGATGAACAAATTTTGACCCCATCACCCCGTCACTTTTTCAATTTTGCCGTTTTGCATTTCAAGCATCTCATCCATTTCCGCTGCAAGTTTCATATTATGTGTTACAATGAGTGCTGCTGTGTTGCTGGCATAAACAATCTGTTTTAGGTACCCAAATACATCAGAAGCGGTAGCAGGATCAAGATTTCCTGTTGGCTCATCCGCAAGCAATATAGGTGGTGCATTCGATAACGCTCGAGCAATAGAAACACGTTGTTGCTCTCCTCCAGACAACTGACCGGGCCTATGCAATTTTCTATTTTCAAGATTGATCATTTTTAAAAGCTGCATAGCTCTATTTTCAGCGCTGCTTTTAATATGACCATTAATCATTTGTGGTATCACAATATTTTCTAACGCATTAAATTCTGGCAATAGACGATGCACTTGAAATATAAAACCAATATTTTTGCGTCTAAAAGCGGTGCGTGGAGCTTCTGATAATTTCGTTACATTTTTTCCATTAATCCAAACTTCACCGCTATTGGGACTCTCTAGCAAGCCTGCGATATTTAATAACGTCGATTTACCTGAACCAGAAGGTCCAACTAGTGCTGTTAGCTTGCCCGGTGTTATTGTAAGACTAATGGAGTTTAAAACATGAAGGTAATTGTCACCCTGTTTGAAGCGTCTACTTATCTGGACAAGCTCTAACGGAAAACTACTCATAGCGAAGCACCTCAGCAGGGGCGATAGTACACGCCTTCCAGGCTGGATAGATTGAGGCCAGAAGACTCAGGGTTAAAGCCAATAACATAACTACTCCGACCTCTGTTGGTTCAACCACAGCCGGTAATTTTGATAGGAAATAAATTTCAGCTGAAAATAATTCTGAGCCTGTCAGATTTTCGATAAGTGATTTTATGCCATCTATATTCCAGCAGAACATAAGCCCCAAAAGGCTTCCTACAATGGTGCCTATTATACCAATTGAGGTGCCTGTAAGTAAAAATATTTTCAGCAGACTTGTTCTTGCTAATCCCATTGTCCTCAGCACCGCAATATCCGCATTTTTCGAACGAACTAACATAATCATTGATGAGATAATATTAAAAGCGGCCACAAGAATGATTAGTGTAAGGATTAAAAACATTACATTGCGTTCAACCTGTAGCGCATTTAAATAATTTCTATTCCTGTCCATCCAGTCAAAAACAACGGCTCTGTCTGGCAATATTCTTTTAATTTCTGCCTTCACGATGGGGGCATCATCGGGATTATAAATATATAGCTCAACACCGCTAACTCTATCAGGCATGGAGAAAAATTTTTGCGCAGTAGGGAGAGGCATAAAAATAAAAGTTGAGTCATATTCATGCATACCAACATCAAATATCCCTCCAATTATGAAACTTTGTCGTGTAGGAATTGAGCCAAAAGCAGTTGTCCTTCCTTTTGGAGCAAGCAGAGTAATACTATCTCCTTGCGCAAGGTTTAAATTGCCGGCCATAGTCTTTCCGATTAGTATAGCTTTGTTGTCCCTGAAACGAGTAATAATGTCATTTGTTATGCTGTCCCATAAAGGCGCTCTAATCGCCAAATCTGACCAAATCACCCCTCGTACCACAGATCCTATTGTAACATTGTTTGCAGACACCAATACTTGTTTTTCAATCTGCGGTGTTGCTGCCATTATATTGGGGTTTTGTGCAATACTTCTGGTTAGTGTCTCATAATCATTAATACCATTTGCCTGCGTACTTGAGATACCAAGATGTCCGTTAAGACCCAGTATGCGATTGACTAATTCCGCTCTAAAGCCATTCATAACAGACATCACAATAATTAATGTCGCCACCCCGAGGGTAATACCCGCAAACGAGAACCAAGCAATAACAGAAATAAAACCCTCTGACCTTCGAGAGCGCAAATATCGAAATGCCAATAGTCTTTCAAGTGGAGTAAACATTGGTTTCTAACTTTCTTTTTTGCTAGTTTGTGTCTGGCATACTCAAACTACCTTGGCTAGACATAAAATCATGAGCTATTTCAGGTGTAATTTGAGCAACTTCTCCAGATTTTCGATGTTTAAGTTCAATAATATTTCGCTCAAGCCCCCTCGGTCCAACCACTATCTGCCACGGGATACCAATCAAATCCATGGTTGCAAGCTTGGCTCCTGCACTATCTTTACTATCATCGTATAAACAATCATATCCGTTTGAGAGCCCTGCCTTGTAGAGCGTTTCGCTCAATGAATCTGTTGCAACGTTTCCAGGTTTCAAATTGACGATAGCAACGTCAAATGGGGTAACTGCTTCTGGCCAGATTATTCCTTTTTCATCATGACTTGCCTCGATGATACCGCCAACCAGTCTTGAAACACCTATTCCATAAGAGCCCATATGTAAATCTACAGGCTTGCCATCTGTACCTGAAACAAATGCTCCCATCGCTTTTGAATATTTCGTTCCAAAATAGAATATATGACCAACTTCAATACCTCTCTTCTCAACTAAATCTTCTGACTTTACAGGACAATTATCCGGGTCGTGTTTTTCATCTGTTCTTGCATATAGCTCTGTAAATTTTCGAACAACGGGTTCCAAGTCTACTGAGTAATCAATATTAGCAATAAGGTTAGTTTCTTGCCAATCCTTGTGAAAAAACACGCCAGATTCTCCTGTGTCGGCAAGAATGATAAACTCGTGGCTCATATCCCCGCCAATTGGACCAGTATCTGCTTCCATAGGAATTGCGGTAAGCCCCATTCTTGCAAATATTTTTAGGTAGGATACGAACATCTTTCTATACGCTACTCTGGCATCATCTGGCGTTAAATCAAAAGAATAGGCATCCTTCATTAAAAATTCACGCCCCCTCATTACGCCAAATCTTGGTCTTACTTCATCTCTGAATTTCCATTGAATATGATATAAGTTAAGAGGCAAAGCACGATAGCTTTTAACATGCGAGCGAAAGATATCAGTAACTTGCTCTTCATTTGTTGGCCCATAAAGCATATCTCTTTCATGCCTATCTTTAACACGAAGCATTTCTAGACCGTAATCATCATAGCGTCCAGATTCTTGCCAGATTTCAGCAGGTTGCATTGTAGGCATCTTTATTTCCAACGCGCCTGCATAATCCTGTTCCTCACGAACTATTTGTTCTATCTTACTAAGCACTTTAAGGCCAAGTGGAAGCCACGAATAAATTCCTGCACTAGATTGCTGGATCATACCTGCGCGAAGCATCAGACGGTGAGAAACAATCTGTGCCTCTTTGGGATTCTCTTTAAGTACAGGTAAAAAATAGTTGGAAAGTCTCATATTTGTCTCTGATAATTGAATTGCCGAAAAAGATTAAAAGATGCTCGCCTGTTAATGATGATGCTTGCTTTATTCTGTTTTATTCAAACTAATAGATGAATCAAATTCAAAAATCGCATCTATTTCATTTTTAGATATTGAAGAAATATTATTTGGAGACCAGGTCGGAGAGTTGTCTTTATCAATTAAAACAGCTCTCACCCCTTCCGAGAAATCAGAACGACGCATCATTCTACAGGCAATTTGAAAATCCAATTGTAACGCTTCTGATAAACTATCAGCGGGTGGCATTGTAGCAAGAAGACGGTGAATTACTGCAATAGATGCAGGACAACGTGTTGTCAAAGCACGATGCCAGCTCCTGGCTAGCTCTACCTCCTCTGCACATGTTGCAACGCGTTGCACTATCTGCGCGATGGTACCGTGAAATAGACTATTTATAAAGGTTTCTTGTTTTGCAAAAATGGGTTCAGGTCCAAAAACCTCAAATTCTGAGATTACTTTTTCAAGTGCAGAAATTTCACTATCACATGCACATAACTTATTCTGTAGTTCTCCAAATCTATAAAACGGCACGCAATTATCCGCAATTTGCCAAGCAATAGCATCACCAGCTCCAATAACTTGGCCTGTCATACCAAGCATTAATGCAATGGCTAAACCTGGCTCTCTTAGAAAGAGGCTTGCTCCTACGTCGGGGAATAATCCAATCGCAGTTTCTGGCATAGCGCATTTGATTGACTCACTTACAATCATAATAGCGCCGTTGCGACATAATCCTAAACCACCCCCCATAACTACACCGTTCACTAGTGATATAATTGGTTTTGGGTAAGTGGCAACAACCGTATCAAGACTATATTCTGCCCGAAAATAGGGCTCTGCGGACAAGCCAGTTGGATTCGCTTTCACATATGAAACCGCTTGTCTCACATCACCACCAGAACAAAATGCTCTTTTTCCGGTAGCAGATATAATTACATGACCAACTTCTTTGTCATCTTGCCATTTTAATAAGCGAGATGTCATTTGTTCAACCATCTCTATGCTAAGCGCATGTAGTGCATCTGGTCTATCGAGTTTGATAATTCCAGCATTACCACTCTTTAAAAAATGAACATAATCTGCCATTGTAAATCCATTATTATCCCTATTTTAATGAAAAATTAACCTATATACTAAGACGAAAAGAATGTCTCATATACCATGTTTTTTTACCAGATGTGATTTTGCTAGAAATTAAGTTTATTGTGGTTTTTTGTGTTACATTAAGCTATTTCCAAGTTACCTTGAAATGACGCATATAAAATATAGTAAGTCTAAGGTTATACACTATCGGATTCTCATAGATGACAACAAGAAAATTTCCAGCAACCAGATTACGAAGGCTTCGTCGCACAAGCGCTATTAGGGCTATTATCGCTGAAACCAATCTTGCTCCAACAGACCTTATTTGGCCCTTATTCGTAATTGATGGTGAAAATCAGATACAAGCGATTTCATCAATGCCCGGCGTTAATCGATATTCCATAGATCAAATTCTGGTGCAATGTAGTCTTGCGGTTCAGCTAGGCATACAAATGATTGCTCTTTTTCCTAAACTTGAATCTGACAAAAAAGACACAGAGGGCAGTGATGCTCTCAATAGTGGCACCCTTATTTGCCGATGTGTCAGAGAGGTAAAAAAGCGATTCCCAGAACTTATTATTATTTGCGACGTGGCTCTTGACCCTTACACAACCAATGGTCACGATGGGGTAATTAAAAATGATATTATACTAAATGACCTGACAAATGAACGCCTTGTCAAACAAGCGCTAATTTTAGCACAGGCCGGCTGTGATATTGTTGCTCCGTCAGACATGATGGATGGCAGAATTGGCCAAATTCGAGGTGCATTAGAAGAAAACGGTTTCACTGATATGATTATTTTATCTTACGCTGCAAAATATGCATCTGCATTCTACGGCCCTTTTCGAGAAGCTGTAGGTGCTGGGAATTTATTGGGAAGTAGCGGTAAATCCTCTTATCAAATGGATCCAAGAAATTCTATAGAAGCAATCTCTGAAGTATCCCTAGATATAGGCGAGGGTGCAGATATCGTAATAGTTAAGCCAGCCATGCCGTATTTGGATATCATCAAACAAGTGAGAGATAATTTTAGCGTTCCATGTTTTGCCTATCAGGTTTCAGGTGAATATAGCATGTTGATGGCGGCGATTGAAAATGGTTGGCTTTCCAGGGATGCAGCCATTTTTGAGTCCGTTCTTGGGATTAAAAGAGCTGGCGCCTCTGCAATCTTAACTTATTTTGCGCCCCTAATCGCTGAAAAATTAAATGCTAATCAGATCTAGTAAAAGACTACCGCAAATAGCATTCAAATAGTCGTTCATCGGATATAATTAGTTTATGGTATCCTGTTCACTTTGGTTTATGTAAAACAAAAAGAGGGCGCATATGACTAAAGCCAAGCCAGAATTTCACGGCATCAACCTAAATAGCCTCAGAAAATCTGCTGAGCTTCTCAAAGGTCACATTCTGACGACCCCAACAATTTTTGCTCCCTCATTATCCAACTTGCTTGGAGCCAATTTGCATTTAAAGTTGGAGAACTTACAATATACCTCCTCCTTTAAATCTAGAGGAGCATTTCTTGCTCTAAAAGCATTGAGTAATGAAGATAAAAAAGCGGGGGTGATTTCAATGTCTGCTGGCAATCATGCTCAAGCATTAGCTTTTAGAGCACAGCAAGAAAATATTAAATCAACAATCATAATGCCAGAACAAACACCATTCACAAAAATCACAAAAACAAAGACTTATGGCGCAGAAGTAGTGCTCACTGGCAGAACATTAGATGAAGCAATGAAAACGGTCAACCAGCTCATTGATGCAAATGGGTATCGTCTAATTCATCCTTATGACGATTTAAATATTATTTCTGGTCAGGGTACCATCGGACTTGAGATGATGGATTCTAATCCTAATCTTGATTTTCTAATCGTACCTGTAGGGGGGGGGCGGGCTAATTTCTGGTATTAGTATTGCGGCTAAATCCCTTAATCCAGATATTAAAATAATTGGCGTTGAGAGCGAGCTATATCCGTCAATGAGCCGCTCCCTTGCGGGTTTATCTCCACAATCGGGCGGTGATACTCTTGCAGAGGGAATTGCAGTTAAAACCCCCGGGGTTTTAACGCGTCCAATCGTGGCTGAACTTATTGATGAAATTATTCTTGTAAATGAGCGACAGATTGAATGGGCAGTTGGTGCATTAATTGAACATCAAAGAACCATCTCCGAGGGTGCTGGTGCTGCCGGTCTTGCGGCTATCTATTCCTCCCAAGAGCGATTTAAGAATAAAAGCGTTGGTATTGTTGTGTGTGGCGGAAATATCGATTCCCGTTTACTAGGCACTATATTAAATCGCACATTAATATCTGATGGTAGACTTGTAAGAATACGCGTCGGAATTAGTGACGAGCCTGGAATGCTTGCTAAAATTGCCTATTCTATCAGTAAACATCAAGGCAATATTATAGAAGTATACCACCAAAGATTGTTTTATAATGTCCCAGCTAAGCTTGCTAAATTAGATGTCGTAATAGAAACAAGAGGGTCTGACCACGCCCACAACATTGTAACAACCCTTAGAAGCATTGGCTTTGAAGTTCAACTGCTTGATGAACAATTCCAGAGCTATTAGCTACTTATTTTAGAACTAGAAGTATTGATTTATGAAAAAATTTAGGGTTTTGGGAAAAAACTATTTTGTATATTAACAAACTGACGGATAAGTTTAAAACATGGATCAGACAAAAATAAATTTTAATCATAAACCACTTAATCTTCGGATTACGCGAAGTCATGAATGTGCGTATCTTGAAAATAGAGCTGAACAAAGACTTGCAGCTGACATATCAGAGACACCTCATTTACATGACCAGCTAGCCGAAAGTGGGTTTCGACGTGTTGAGAACTGGGTATATCGTCCAGTTTGCAGCACCTGCAATGCCTGTATTCCGATTCGGGTTAATGCGCAAAATTTTTTTCTTTCCAAAAATATAAAACGTATTATGTCAAAAAATAGCGATATACAAAAATCTCGATTTGGTAACAATGCAGATGAACAGGCTTATGAACTATTTAAAAGCTATCTAAATTCAAGACATAATGATGGGCAAATGGCAACAATGTCGTTCAGTGATTTTCATTCAATGATCCATAACTCTCCAATTGACACATTCATAATAAAATATTGGGACAAAAATAATGATCTTATCGCTTGTATGCTAATGGACAGCCAAAGAGATGGGTTGAGTGCTGTGTATAGTTTCTTCAATCCAAATCAAGAGAAGCGTTCACTCGGAACTTTTCTGATTTTAGACAGTATTATGTTAACAAAAGAACTTTCTAAAAAATGGCTTTATCTTGGTTATCTTGTAAAAAATAGCCCAAAAATGGCCTATAAAGCGCGCTTTAAGCCCTTTCAGCTATACATCGATGGCAAATGGATGGATGCAATATAAAAAATCTGTTTTTATGTGAATCTTGCAGGCCTTGGAAAACCGATAGGGGGAAGCTTACCAACACTACCGCGTCTGCCAAGCCACCTTGTATAATCAGTTAAGTGGCGAATTCTATCACCGTTAGTCTGCCAATTAAGGCCACTCTTGCTATCAAACAAAGTAAGGTCTGCCAGATCTCCCTCTTTAAAACGCTGTAAAATAACGCCCCTTCCTCTATTAATTTCAGGGATTTCAGAAACAGAAAAAATAAGCAGTTTTCTGTTTTTGCCAACGCTTGCGACCATATCCGCTTTAACTGGCAGGCAAATCAAAGCTTTCTCGTCTTGATTGAGGTTTAATATCTGCTTACCATTCTTAGTTTGGGCAATCACTTTAGATGTTTGAACGCGCAGACCATATCCTTTGTTTGATACAAGCAAAAGTTGCTCTGTATCTGCTTTTAACATAGCTATAGGCGTATTTTCTGACGCTATATCAATAATCAGGTTTAATGGCTCTCCAAAACCGCGACCTCTAGGCAAAGTATCGCATGCAACAGTGTAAAAACGTCCTTTATCATTTAATATCAGTAATTTATCTGTAGTCTCCGCATGCAAAATAAATTTTGGACCATCCCCATCTTTAAACTTATAATCAGATGACAAATCAAGATGCCCTTTCATAGCTCTAATCCAGCCTTTCTCAGAACAGATTATAGTTAACGGCTCACGCTCAACTAGTATTTCTGTTGGGTCAAAATCGACTTTTGGAGCAATACCAATCTGTGTCTTGCGCGCATCACTTTTAGCAAAATCAGATTTTAAATCGCTTAAATGAGCTGATATTTTCTGCCATTGATATTCTTCACTACTTAGAAGTTTCTTCAACTCAACTTGTTCTTGGTTCAACGCACCTTGCTCACTCTTCAAGCCTTCTTCTTCCAGCCGTCTAAGCGAGCGAAGCCGCATATCGAGAACTGTGTTTGCCTGAAATTCAGTTAGAGAAAAGCGGGACATTAGCGAATCACGAGGATGGTCATCTTCCCTAATAATTTCAATCACTTCAACTAGATTCAAAAAAACAACCAAATAGCCAGCAACAACTTCAAGACGCCGTGCGATTGCATCCAGCCTGAACTGTGTCCTTCGTAAAAGGATGCATTTTCTATGATCTAGCCATTGCTGCAATGCTTGTTTTAAACTTAAAACATTTGGCTTATTATCTGTGTCCAATACATTAAGATTCAGAGGTATTCTGACCTCGAGGTCTGTTACCCGAAACAGGCTTTCCATTACCACTTCTGGTGATAATCTGCGAGATTTTGGCTCCAACAAAATACGCACGTCTTCTGCTGATTCGTCACGAATATCAGCAAGCATAGGCAATTTTTTCTGCTGCAACGCATTTGCAAGTTTCTCGATTAACCGCGATTTTTGTATCTGATAGGGAATTTCAGTTACAATCAAACGCCAAGCACCATTTTTTTCTCTTTCAACCACGAAATTCGCGCGTAGCCGAAAACTTCCTTTTCCTGTTTTATAGGCGGATAATATAGATGCCTCAGGTTCAACTAATACGCCACCAGTTGGAAAATCTGGCCCTCTCACATAATTTATGATTGTCTCTATCGAGGCACCTGGGTATTTAATCAGGTGCTTAGCTGCATCAACTAGTTCGCTAACGTTGTGAGGTGGAATACTAGTTGCCATGCCAACCGCTATACCTTGCGCCCCATTTGCAAGTAAATTTGGAAATCCAGCTGGTAATAAAACAGGCTCCTCAGATTCACCGTCATAGGTTTGCCTGAAATCGACTGCGTTCTCATCTATACCCGCAAGAAGCAACCTTGAGACTTTGGTAAGCCGTGCTTCTGTATATCGCATAGCGGCCGCATTATCACCGTCAATATTGCCAAAATTACCCTGCCCATCGACTAACGGGTATCTCATTGCAAAGTTCTGAGCAAGTCTTACCATCGCATCGTAAATCGCGCTATCTCCATGAGGGTGATACTTACCAATAACATCGCCGACGACACGTGCTGATTTTTTAAATGACTGGTCTGGGTCAAGTTTCAGCTGTCTCATCGCGAACAATAATCTGCGATGCACTGGCTTTAATCCATCTCGCACATCTGGAAGAGAACGAGACGTAATTGTAGATAACGCATAAGCTAAATAGCGCTCAGATAATGCTGATGCAAAATCAGTTGCAACAAACGTCTCTTTCTCATTCGCAAGCGTATTATTAAAATCAACCATAGTATCTTGATAACGTTATCTTGATTAGAATACAATATGTTGCGTTACCAATCTTGTGATTCTACCACATTTGCCAATCTTTGTCTGGCGGAAGGGAGTTGTTTATCGATGGGGCTGTATATATTTTTCTGCAAAAAATGCCCCGTTATTTTTATTCCAGCTGCAAGCTCATTATCGACCCTCACATGACCACCAAGGCACATAGGCAAAACCAGCAACCTATCTGCATATACACCAGCAGCAAGTTTGCTGATGGCACTTCCAGACTTGGGGCTAACATAGGCTAGTTCTTGGGTTGAACCAGTCACACCACATGTCTCTAGATTTAGTGCGAAACCTAACTCCTGAAGTAAGCCCAATTCCCAATTAACCAAAAAATTTAGCAACTCATTATCGTTTTTGCTTAATGATAAAATTTGTAAGAGAGCTGTTGTAGCCTGCCATAAAGTTGGTTGAGGTTCGCGCTCTGGCAAACTACTTTCTAAAAGACTGCACATGCTCGATAACGCGCAAAGGCGCAAAGGAGAATCTATCATTAAAGCAGAATAATTTTTTGAAAGTTCTAGCTTAAATGTGCCAAGCTGTTCATCTAATCTTGCGCGCCACTGGGCATCAACAAGGGAACCTGGTTGCAACATTGAGCGCTTTTTACTTGATTGGCCAGCTAGCACTAATCCGGCATGGCGACCATGAGATTTAGTCAAAATAGTGGTGACACTATGTAATTCAGCGTACGGCTTATTACTTAGAATAATGCCTTCATCCTGCCAATTAGGCATCAAATTCAAGGTCCCAATTACTATATCGGTTAGGATCATTCATCCAGTCTTTACGGTATTTAACGTGTGTGAAAAAATGAATTCTTCGCTCAAACATAGATTCAAGCTCCAATCTAGCAGACTGGCCTATGCGCCTGATTGATTGGCCTTTTTTTCCAAGGACAATTCCGCGATGTCCTTCTCTTGCTACATAAATACTTGCGTGTATTTCGGCGCTACCATCTTCTTTTTCTTGCCAGCTATCTGTTTCAACAGTAAGCTGATATGGTAATTCTTGATGTAAATTCACGAACAACTTCTCTCTTAATATTTCTGCGGCTAATTGACGTTGTGGAAGATCAGAGAGATCATTAGGGTCAAACAGAAAAGGGCTTTTTGGTATCTGCTCTGCAAGCCATTTTACTAAATCCTTAACACCTTTACCTTTTTCAGCAGATATCATAAATATTTTTTCAAATTGTAACTTTTGCGTGAGCTGTGATGCTCTTTCTAATAAATTCTCAGGCTCGGTAAGATCAATCTTATTAAGAATCAGGGCAAATTTGCGATGAGGAAACTCATGTTTTATTTTAATGATTTGTTTAACTATTGCTTTCGTTTCTTCATCAAGACTCTTGCGAGCACTATCATGAAGTAACAGTGTTACATCTGCCTCATCCGTTCCTTGCCATGCGGCATGTACCATAGCGCGGTCCAATCTGCGTTTTGGTGTAAAAATTCCAGGCGTATCTATAAATATAATCTGTGATTCTCCAGACATGGCAATTCCACGTATTTTAGAGCGGGTTGTCTGTACTTTTGGGGTTACAATAGATACTTTCGCACCAACGATATAGTTCATTAGGGTTGATTTTCCTGAATTGGGTGCGCCAATCAATGCAACAAATCCAGCTTTGGTTTCAAGGTTTGATGGTGTTTGAAGATTTCTGGTCATTTCAATACTTGATGGTTTGATTGGATAAAAAATCCATAAGTTGTCTTGCGGCGTCCTGCTCTGATAGCTTTTTCGACGCCCCTGTTCCCGTTGATGGTTGAAATCCTTCTATCGTTACTTTTGTAGTAAACCGTGCCTGATGGTCTGGCCCCTTTTTCTTAATAAGCTCATATGATGGCAACCCTAGTCCTTTTGCTTCAGACCACTCTTGAAGTGCTGATTTTGGATTATGCAATATATCTTTTGGAACATCACCTTGCCAATTCCAATAGTTCAATATAAACCGTTCTGCCACTTCTAATCCTGAGTCGAGATAAAGAGCGGCAATCACAGATTCGACAACATCTGCCATTATTGAGGGCTGCGTTGTAAGCTCTTTGCTTTTTTCCGCGATGATGTAATGTTGCAAATCAATTTTTAGAGCTATTTTGTATAATCTTGATTGCTGTGCTTGAGCATGAAATCGTTTTGTAAGCTTACCTTGGTCATCATTGTCAAATTCTAAAAAAAGATTCTTTGCAAGGACCAATCCAAGTACCCTATCTCCTAGGAACTCAAGTCGTTCATAAGATAGGTCTGCTAAAAATACACTACGATGGGTGAGTGCCTGCCGTAATAAAGAAATGTTTTTGAACTGATGCCCTAATGCGGATTGTAATTTCTCGAGCGAACTTTCACTCATCAGTAGATACCCATACCAATTCGGTCATATCGAATGGCGAATGGCCACTTCCAAATCTCAAAAAGACTTGATGAGTTATTATGGCTAAAGAACATAAATTCTGCTCGACCAATTAAATTTTGCATAGGTACAAAACCAACGGCCTTGCTTCTGCTATCCCGAGAGTTATCTCTATTGTCTCCCATCATAAACAAATGCCCATCTGGCACGGTAAATACAGGTGTATTATCAAAATTTAGGTCATCTCTTAATTCTTGGATCACGTGCTTATGCCCATCTGGGAACGTCTCTTCATACAGAACAGCGCGCATTTTGGTAATGCCACTTGATACTTCGTTTTCACCAATTTGCCTTCTTAATACCTGTTTTCCATTAATATGCAGAATACCACCAACAACTTGTATTCTATCTCCTGGCAGACCGACGACACGCTTGATATAATCAATAGTTACGTCTGATGGCAACCTAAAGACAACTACGTCTCCTCGCTCTGGAACACTTGATACCAACCTGCCTTTGATCGGAACGGCTGCAAAAGGAAAGGAATATTTAGAATAGCCATAGGAGTATTTAGAAACGAATAAATAATCACCTACCAATAAAGTTGGAATCATTGATCCAGAGGGAATATTAAATGGCTCTGCCACCAAAGAGCGAAAAGTCAAAGCTATCACACCAGCAATCAGTATAGTCCTGATAGTTTCACCAATACCAGAATTTTTTTTGCCAAATTCGATATGTGATGACTTAAGATCTGGTTTTCGTTTAGCCATTAGTTTCCTTCCTTCAAGTTTGGTCGCATTGGATTTAGTTTTTGGTTATTTGTTCCAGTATTGCAAAGGCCATAACATATGGATATTCGTCTGTTAACGAAAGATGAATAGCACCTGTTTGCCCAACTGCCAACTGCTGGTTGAATTTGCTTAGACAATTTCCATACAGATGAGCAATGGGAGCTCCTTTTTTTCCATGATTTAATATTTCAACTTGGTGCCAGCCTAGACTGTTTTGGTCGGAGAAATTAAACGCTTTATAAATTGCTTCCTTAGCGGCAAAACGCTTTGCAACATAGGCGTTCTTTTCAATTCGCGTTCTTAATTCTTCTCGTTCATTGTTGGTAAGAATTTTTTTATCAAAATTTAACGGGAAACGACTTCGTATCCTTTCAATTCTTCGGATATCGCATAAGTCTGTACCAATTCCTATAATCAAATTACATCTCGCATTATAGTTACTTACTTGCTTTTCTTATAATGTAAAGCATCTCCTTTATAACGTTCTCAAGGCCTGAAAAGATAGCTTCACCTATAATAAAATGGCCTATATTTAGTTCTTTTACTTCTGCTATTGCAGCGACAGGTGCAACCTTATCGAAACTTAGTCCATGTCCAGCATGAACTTCAATGCCTAACTTATCTGCAAGCTTAGCTGCGACCATTAAGTCGTTTAATTTTTTATCCCTGTTTAGCAATGTTGCATCACAGTAGCCTCCGGTGTGTAGTTCAACAATATCTGCGCCAACATTGCCAGCAGCTTCTATTTCTCTCGGGTGGGGGTCAATAAAAAGTGACACTCTTATATTATTTTCCTTTAGTTGCTGAATAAATGGGGCTAGTTTTTTTTCTTGGCCTGCAATCAATAGCCCGCCCTCTGTTGTAACCTCCGCACGATTCTCAGGGACAATACACACCGCATTCGGTTTCAAATCGCATGCGATATTTACCATTTCACCATTAGCCGCCATTTCAAGATTAACAGGAAGTGTGGAATGTTGAGTGATCTGCTTTACATCTTGGTCTTGAATATGACGTCTATCCTCTCTTAAGTGAATAGTAACGCCGTCTGCGCCTGCTTCCTGTATTATTTTTACGGCACGCATGGGGTCTGGGTGTGTACCTCCTCGCGCATTTCTCAATGTCGCAACGTGGTCGATATTTACACCTAGTCTAATATTTCTCATTTAAGTGCTCCGACTATGGCTAGCCTTTTCTGTATAATTACATTCGTTCTGCTGACAGCACTGCTGTCAGTGATTTTAAACATTAGTTCATTCTTGAGCATTTTAAAGATAGTGAAATGAAAAGAATAAAAACTGCGAGTTTTACTAAGTTTATAGTAACTTATCATTTTATTTTTCTAAAACGCTCGCAAAGTTTTTTCATCGCCAATATATTATAAAATAAATCGGAGGCCAAAAAACCAACGAAATCAGAAAAGACCCTACTATCCATGGTATCATTATTGAGTGAATGTCAGATACAATCGAGTTCATCTGCACAAGTACGTCTAGAATTATTGGTTGGACATGTCCAAGCGCCCAGTTTACAACTTTTAGGTTGGCCCACAACATTAATGGGAAGGTCCAAGGATTGGCAACGAGTGTGCCTAAAGCAGCCATAAAATGCTCGCATTAATTAAATGAGCAACAATACCCACGATTATAAAATGAAATCCAACAAAAGGTGCGAACCTCAACATAGGCCCACAGGTAAACCCCATTACCATGGAATAATGCGATTCTGTCGCACGGTACAAGCCCTTTTGAGGTAGTCTAAAGCGCGTATATAGCCTGTTTTCGGATGGATAAAATATAGTAATCTGTTTAAAATAGATAATTACTTTCTGCGCTTAAAGAACATTTTACAATCTCATCACTGCTTAATTTTAAATCATTACGCGTTCAACTGATTCAACATACTGATTGGTTCGAACCACCGCCAAAATAGACTTTAATTGTGACAAATTAGCAACGTCCACATCAAGAAGAAGAGTAAAGAAATCAGAAGTTCTCTTGCTAATTTGCATATTGGAAATATTGCTGGCTTGCTGTGCTATTATCGTAGTGAGAGCCGCTAGAGCGCCTGCCTCATTCAAAAGAGTTACCTGCATTCTGCCAACGAATCGTTTCTTGTCATTACGCTTCCAGTCAACCTTAACCCATAATTCTGGTGCATCGGTATATTTGTTAAGTGTCATGCATTCTCTGAAATGAATTGTAAGTCCTTTTCCCGTTGTTAAAATTCCTATGATTTTATCCCCCGGCACGGGGTGACAGCAATTAGCCACATGCAGAGCCATCCCAGGGTTCATTCCAGTTATGTTAAGAGTGTCTGAGCCTTCTTTATTCTTACTTTTTGTCGCTTTTCGGCGATTTTGGGCTAATTTTTTTGTTTTTTCTAGCTCAGGGTTAAGCCTATTAATTACCTCAAATACGGATATCTTGCCCTCGGCAATGAGGGCGAACAGCTCTTCAGTTCGAGAAACTTTAAAAGAGCTTAAACACGCTTTTAGAGCCGTTTCCTTCAGCGCAGCATGGTGAAATCTATATTCCTTTTCTAAAAGAGCTCTTCCAACACGACTAAATTCTGCAAGATGCTCTTCACGAACAAACCGCCTTATCGCAGAACGCGCTCTTCCAGTTGCCACAAACTCTTCCCATTCTGCTTTTGGCTTAGCCTGAGGATCTGTTTTAATCAACACTTGGTCGCCGTTTTTCAGTTCTGATGCTAATTGTCTAATTTTACCATTTATTTCAACCCCACAACAATGACGTCCAACTTTTGAATGTACAGAAAAAGCAAAATCCACAGCCGTTGCACCTGCAGGAAGACCAATTAAATCACCCCGTGGTGTAAAGCAAAAAACTTGGTCAGCATACATATCCATTTTGGTATTCTCCAAGAATTCATCGGCACCACTATTCATATCGATGAGACTTAAGAGTTCCTGAACCCACCCAAATGAACCATCAGACTTTTCAGAACGCCCCGTCTTGTAATCCCAATGCGCAGCGACGCCTCTTTCTGCCAAATCGTGCATTTCGGCCGTTCTAATTTGTATTTCTATTCGTCTGTTAAGAGGCCCAATAACACCTGTATGAATAGACCTATATCCATTTCTTTTTGGCGTTGAGATATAATCTTTCAACCTTCCCATCACCATTGGGTAATGAGTATGCACCATTCCAAGGGCTACATAACAGTGAGATATTGTGGGAACAATAATCCTAAATGCCATAATATCTGCTAATTGATCCATCGTCATTTGGCGATGCTGCATTTTACGCCAAATTGAATAGGCAGATTTTCGCCTTCCGGAAACCTGGCATTCTATTCCTGCGTCAGAAATTAGAGATTGTAATTCCAGACAAATTCGCGGAATGATATTCTCTGATTCAGCTGCTAAAAATTCAAGACGGTTCTGAATAGATTCACGCATCTCAGGATATAAGATGTTAAAAGAGGTGTCTTCTAATTCGGTTTGAAATTAAGCAGAATAGAAAATCAATCACCAGACACCCACCAAGCTGAGAATTTTCGCAAATTAATGGTTGCTCTTAGTCAAGATATAAGAGTTTTACTAGTAAAATTGGCTGATAGACTTCACAATATGCAAACGATTGATTCAATAGACCGGCTTGAAAA
>CABXZZ010000028.1 GCA_902516825.1 uncultured SAR116 cluster alpha proteobacterium | reverse complement strand
AGATTTTGTTGTTTGCAAATCAGCAAAACTTCCTTTGTCGACTTCCGATTTATGGGTACATCAGCTTTATGCATTTATACTGGCACTTATTGCATTTGCCATTGTTTTTGGTGCCTTTGCCGGAAACGTATTGAGTGGGGCTATGAAAGCGGTTCCAAGGGCGCAAACCGAAACAGCTGCAGCATATGGATTTACTAAGAAACAAGTTTTCTGGCGAATATTAGTACCGCAGATGTGGGTATATGCCATCCCAGGTTTATCAAACCTTTGGATGATATTGATCAAGGCAACACCATTATTATTCCTATTGGGTGTAGAAGATATTGTATATTGGGCGCGCGAGTTAGGTGGATCTAAAACGTCACTCTATGCCTATCCACATCCTGATTGGCGCGTATATTATTTTGCTGGTCTATTAATTTTTTATTTATTAATGACATGGGTAAGCGGAAAAGTTCTTACCAAGCTGCAACTAAAACTAAGCCATGGACAGGCAACAATGGCAGGTAAAGAGTTACAAGGATATTCTGGATGACCAGTTGCTGGACAACCATACAGGATTATGGTCTTCGTTCTCTTGGAATAGGAGAGCGTATTCTGCCAAAATCTGATATAACGATATGCGAACAAGCTGTCTTAATCGGGTCTGGCCTTTTTTGGAATATCTATTTTGGTCTAATCGCTGTTTTCTTTGGTTTCTGGTTTGCTATCATCCTTGCGATTGGTAAAAATAACCGTTTTGCCGTTTACAGAATACCAGCAGTTAGTTTTATTTTTTTATTCAGAGGCTCACCCTTATTTATTCAGTTTTTCTTTGCATATGAATTATTTGTCCTCCTGCCCAAGCTTGGTGTTACTATTGATTTAGGCTTTATGGTTCTCTCAGCTGAAACGCGTTGGCTGACGAGAGCCTGGCTTGGTGGATTAATTGTTTTGTTTTGCAATACATCCGCATATTCTGCTGAAATATTTTATGGCGCGATACGTTCTATTCCATCGACTGAATTAGAGGCAGCAGAAGCGTATGGAATAACTGGTTGGAATAAATTCTGGCGTATTATCTGGCCATCTATGCTTCGTCTTGCTTGGCCCTCTTATACCAACGAGGCTATTTTTCTGTTTCATGCTACGGCGCTGATTTTCTTCTCTGGCTTTCCTGCATGGCGACAATCTGGGGATGCATTATACTATGCCAATTATTTTGCTGATAAGACATTTAATCCGTTCCTACCATACCCGATTGTTGCGGGTTATTTTATATCCATAACGCTTATTATTATTGTCGTGTTTGGCGCTGTAAATCGTTATTTAAACAAGCATCTTGATGAACAGGAAAGACCTAAATTAACACTGTTTATTAATTTATTAAGGTAATACCTTTTCTTGTTAAACAAAGCGTGGAGGCAAAAATAACTACAAAACATATCACAATTCAAATAATAGCAGATACAGCTGGTGCTGCTTATAAGGTGTCTTATTATCACTTTATTCCAAAAAGAAAGGGCAATTATCCTAAAATTTTTCTGCAGGCAGGACTGCATGCGGATGAGCAACCAGGAACGCTCATTCTACATTATCTTTTAGATTTGTTAGAAAAGGCAGAAAAGTCAGGACAACTTAACGCCGAATTTATAGTATTTCCTATGGTGAACCCCATTGGTATGGCCCAAATTTTTAATCACCACCATAGTGGCAGATTTGATTTTTCAACAGGATTAAATTTTAACCGTAATTGGCCAGACCTTGCAGAGTGTATTTTAAATAACGAGCCCGAAATACCGGTTAAATTAACTGAAAATGAGCAAGAAAATAAAAATAGAATCTTGTCATCAGTGCGCAGATGGATTGCTGACCAAGCGCCAATTACTGCTCTGGAAAAACTCCGGCTTGAAATCATAAAAATAGCTATTGAATGTGATGTTGTTTTAGATTTGCATTGCGATGTGAATGCTACAAACCATATTTATATTGTTCCCCAATTAATGCCCGAATATCAGGATTTAGCAAATTGGATGGGTTCACGTGTAACATTAACAGCGGAAAACTCAGGTGGAGGCTCTTTTGATGAGGTTTGGCCAAGATTATGGATAGATCTTCAGCGTCTTTATCCAGATAAGCCTATTCCTTCCCCTGTTCTTTCTGCAACTCTAGAATACAGGGGGTTAATTGATGTCGAAGAAAAATTAAATAAAAAAGACGCAGAAAATTTAATGGGTTTTTTCACCTCGCGGGGGTTTATTAATTCAAAAATAGGTTCCGCTCCGTTTACTATGCCGCCGGCGTTGCCGTTTAATGCAACCCAAATCGTAAAAGCAGAGCTTAGTGGATTGGTGTGCTATTACGTGACGCTCGGTCAGATTGTTGAGGAAGGGGAATTATTAGCCAATATTCTTTTACTAGATGGGCCAAGCGCTTTTCGCAAAAAGTTTCCCGTCTACGCAGGAACGAGCGGTGTTGTCTTCTCAATGATGCTTCGAAAATATACCTGGAAGGGTCAGCCGCTCGCTAAAATTGCTGGGAATAAGCCACTTAGCAATAGGAAAGGTGTCTTATTAGAGGCGTGATGTTTGCTATCCAGACTGTTCAAGCAAAAAGGTTATTTGTTCTTGCAAACTCGTGGATGTAGGGCTAACCATCGATGAAAATGACTCATGTAAGGTTCCATTTCTAGCGATGAGATATTTATGAAAATTCCATTTAGGGCCTGCCATCCAGCCCAACTCTTCACTAATCCAATGATAAAAAGGATGAGCATTACGACCTTTAACGGTCGTTTTTGCTGCCATCGGAAAATCGATATCAAAATTTACTTCACAAAAGCTTTTGATCTGGCTATCAGACCCTGACTCCTGTCCGCCAAAATCATTACTTGGAATGCCAAGTACAACAAGTCCATCGTCCTTAAACTCATCCCATAATGTTTGTAAACCTGTATATTGACGCGTGAACCCGCACTCAGAAGCAGTATTTACAACTAAAATTACATCACCTTTATATTCAGATAAAGATATTTTGCCTCCATCAATTGAGTCAAACTCAAACAAATAAGCTGTCTTTGCATTTGCCATGGATGCTGTTCCTAAAAAAAAGCCGGTGATAATAACACAAAACCGATTTAAATATTTACTCATCATTTTGACGCCACTCACATAAATTAATCGAACTGTATTGTTGAAATGGGGCAATTTATAAGGAAAGCAAGGCGCTTTCAATCTAATTTAATGCGTTCGAAAAGTGGATTAAAGATCCATTAAAGTTTCTCAATTAGCGTTCAAGAATAATATCAAATTTAGGTAATTTGAGAGAAAAATGAGTGATAATGCATCTTTTCTTAAAGGCATAAAATTATGAATGATAAATGTCTGACATAAAACTTGCTAACGGAACATTCTAATTCTTTTCTAAAGGAATTAAGGCTACGCTGTCAGCCATAAATCTTGAAGAAAATCAGAAATAACTTTTTGGCCAGCCATGCTGATTAGCTGGTTTCTTAAACCCGCAATAGGCCGACCTATGCGAAAAATGTTTCCAGAAAGCTGGCTTTTTTTAGCAACAGAATGAGCTTCGGGCATTCGAATAGTTATCATATTATAAATTGCATCTGACAAAGAAAGTCCCTTGCCCAGACCGTTCTCGATGCATGCAATATCCATGAATGACTGACCTGCTCCTTGCGCAAGATGAGGGGGCATTGGATGCGCTGCATCGCCAATAAGGGTTATCCCGCCACGTCGCCAGTTGGATAATGAAACAATTCGCTTTATAGAGGTTAGGTGCCAATTATCAATGTATTCGCCTAGCATAGAGAGCACTGGATGATCGCAGAAGATCGAGTCAATTGAGTGAGATGAAAAAGCATTCTCGGAGAAAGCAAACACAAAATTAACAGCCTCGCCATTTTGGATCGGGTAGGATACCAGATGGCAAGAATTACCAAGCCATAACTGCACATTAGGATAAGAAAAACCCGTCGGCACTATCGATGCTGGAAAAATTCCACGATAGATGGAATATCCTGCACGTTTCTGAGTTCCAGACGGGCTGACGAATTGACTTGTTTTGCCGTTCAAGCCATCTGCACCTATAATAATGGGAGCTGTAATAACTTCCCCGGAACTTAGTGCCAACCTAGTGTTATTATTTTTGCTCGAGATAGCTAAAACTGTGGCATCTATAAATTTAATGAGTGAATTTGCTAGGCATTTATTTAATAAGATCTCATACAGAGCTTGACGTCCAATCGACACATAAGGAGCTTTGCTTGAGGAGAGTGGAATATTTGTGAGTGTAACTGCTGTGTCTAATGACTTGATATTTACTGCCAGAAGCCTCACCGCTGAATTAAGTATCTCTTTCTCCACACCTATCGAAGATAAAGCGGCAAAGCCGTTGGGCGCTATTTGCAATCCTCCAATAAAATTAGAATGGCCCTTAGGTGCTATTATTTTAACTTTATATCCATGTTTTGCGCAGGCAATGGCCGTCCCTAGACCGCTAAAACTACTACCAATGATTACAATTTCTTCGCTCATAAATGTTGAGTATACCTATGCTGATTAGCATCTGCTTAAGTTAATATGGTTAAAAAAGGTAGATAGCTAGCCGACTCTTTTAAAAAGTAATCTTTTTAACAAAATCAATGTTCTTTTTTAAATAAGCAGAGGCGCGATAACCAAGCTCACTATTGCCATTACGTTGATAAGAATGTTCATAGCCGGACCAGATGTATCTTTAAGTGGATCGCCAACCGTATCCCCAACAACAGCTGCTTTATGCACATCAGATCCTTTGCCACCATAGTTTCCCTTTTCAACATATTTCTTTGCATTATCCCAAGCACCACCTGCATTTGCCATCATAAGAGCCATCATTACGCAACATATTAGCGCCCCGCCAAGCATGCCGCCTAAAGCTTTCGGCCCAAGACCAAAGCCGATTACAACAGGTGCAAGCACAGCTAGCGACCCAGGTAGAATCATTTTGCGTAAAGCAGCACGCGTTGCAATGTCTACGCAACGAGCTGTGTCAGGCTTTGCCTTACCTTCCATTAGCCCTGGTATTTCCTTAAATTGACGTCGTACTTCAATTATCATTTCAAAGGCAGCATCGCCAACTGCGGTCATTGTTATGGAACTTACGAGGAACGGGAAAATACCGCCAATAAACATACCTACAAGGACAATCGGATCATTAATGGCGAGTACAAAATCAGGATCTCCATTACTGACCTTAACAATGTATGCGCTGATTAACGCAAGAGCTGCTAGAGCTGCTGCACTAATGGCAAAACCTTTACCGATAGCTGCAGTGCTATTTCCGACCTCGTCAAGCGAATCTGTAATTTCACGTGTTTCTGAACCCATTTCAGCCATTTCAGCAATGCCACCAGCGTTGTCTGCTACTGGACCATACGCATCTATTGCCATTGTAATTCCAACGGTAGCCAGCATACCAACAGCCGCCATTCCTACCCCGTAAAGACCAGCCGAGAGGTTTGCGAAGAAGATTATGGCTGCTATCGTTAAAACAGGAATAGCAACAGACTGCATGCCAATTGCTAGTCCAGAAATCATGACCGTTGCAGGACCAGTCTCGCCATCTTTTGCAATTTTTCGAACGGGAGCTCCTCCTGTATAATATTCAGTTACAAGGCCAACAATGATTCCGCCTATCGCTCCAACGAGCACCGCATACCAAACACCTATCGAGGCGCCCATACCAGTAATCACGAAGTAGGCCGCAACTATAAAAATAACGGCGGAACCTATGGTACCAAATCGCAAGGCAACATCGGCACTTTGGTTAGAGAATAAGCGCACCGATAAAATCCCAAGTAACGAGCAAATAAGTCCAGTAGATGCAAGAGCTAGTGGCATGAACTGCAGCACGGCTCTATCACCACCGAGGATATCCAAAGACACCATTGACATCGATGCAGCAAGAGCCATCGATGCAATCATCGCCCCACAATAAGATTCAAAAATATCTGAACCCATGCCCGCAACATCACCTACATTATCGCCAACATTATCTGCAATAACCGCTGGATTGCGAGGGTCGTCTTCAGGAATTCCTGCTTCAACCTTACCAACAAGATCAGCGCCGACATCTGCAGATTTTGTAAAAATACCGCCACCAACACGGCTGAAAAGTGCGACAGAGGAGCCGCCCATTGCAAATCCTTCAATAGACTCTATTCCATGTAGAGTGTCGCCCATGAACCCATACAGCACCCCAATCCCGAGTAGGCCCATTGATGCGACAGTAAGGCCCATTATGGAACCCCCAAAAAATGCAATATTCAAAGCTTCAGCTGAGCCTTTATTTTTGGCGGCTACTGCTGTTCGCACGTTAGCTTTTGTTGCGGTATACATTCCGATATAACCAGCGGTGCCGGAACATAGCGCACCAAGGGTAAATGCAATAGCAGTTCCCTCCCCCAAACTAGCGTAAAGAGCAACAATGCAAATGATACAAAAAACCCCAAGACGCTTGTACTCGCTGGCCATAAAGACCATCGCGCCAAGATGTATTTCATCTGCTATATCTTTTTCCGGCCCAGTTCCGATTGGAGATTTTTTAATCCATTGATAAACAAAAAAAGCGACAATTAAGCCGAATGCCCCAAGAGCGACAGGGATATACGCGCTGGTCATGATTTAAGTACCTCTTGTAAAGTGGTCTGAAAGAAAATGCGCAAAGCCAACATTCTATTTGGCCAGGCGTGGTAGGTTATAGTAATAAAGTTTTATTCTGTAAAGTATAATCCCCTTTATTCTAGAGATTGACGTCACCATATTTTTAACGAGGGTGGAAAAAAAAATTGAAGGCAACCTATTATCGTTATAACGGTTAGCGATTTTTATACCCTGATTGGAATAATGTGTCATAAATTAGGGAAAAATTAGGCGACAGGGTAAATATCTATCGGATTGAAATATATTCAGTCACAGTGCTATTTTCTGACAGTGTTGAACAAAAAAAGTGCCGATGTTAAGTTTGTTCGATGAAGAGTCTAAAATAGTAACATCAGGATTAGGAAACCATAAATTTAGAGTTGCAGGAATAGCAGGAATCACCTGGCATAATACTAATCTTGAGGATCCATGTATTAAGCGTCTAACAAAGTGGATGGAAAACAATTCTTCAGAGCTTTCAATCTATGGCCAGGTTGAAAACTGAAAAGGCCTAACATGACTCCTCTCGCACCAAAAGCTTACAAATCCATCATATTTTATAGTATTGCAGATGCTTACTTTTTTTAGACACTTGCCTGTTACATTATGACCATGGTAGGCGAATTAATCAGTTAGCAGACTAATAAATTACGGTATTAAATCTAATAATGAGAAGCTAAGGGTAAAGCAGTATTCATGACAGCGAATAAAAACGAGCTTAAAATCACCAAACCCGATGATTGGCACTTACATATTCGAGATACGGAGATAATGAAGGCGGTTTTGCCCGCAACTTATCGTTGGGCATCAAGAGCTATTATAATGCCGAATCTAGAGCCACCAATCTTAACAGGTGCGAATGCGCGTTCTTACGCAAGCAGAATTAAAGAAAGCATTGAGGCTGGGGTAGAATTTGAGCCCTTGCTCACTCTTTACCTAACACAAGACACGCTTGCAGATGAGGTCCTTGCGTCCTATAATCAGGGTTTAATTAAGGCGGTTAAGTTATATCCGGCTGGTGCAACAACCAATTCACATAATGGGGTTACGGATATTCAGAAAGTGTATCCAGTTCTAGCAGCGATGTCAGATGCAGCTATCCCTTTATTAATACACGGCGAAGTCACTGACCCACAAATAGATATATTTGACAGAGAGGCCGTTTTTATTGAGCAGATTTTAGAGCCTTTACGACGCGAATTGCCAGATTTGAGGATTGTGATGGAACATGTCACAACGAAGGAAGCAACATCCTATGTTCTTAACGAATCCGAAAACCTTGGGGCTACGATCACCCCACATCATCTAGTTGTGAATCGAAACGTAATGCTTTCAGGTGGTATAAATCCCCATTATTACTGCTTACCGATTTTAAAAAGGGAATCTCATAGACTTGCATTGATTGACGCTGCCACGAAAGGTGATAAAAGGTTTTTTCTTGGAACTGACAGCGCGCCTCATTTAGATGGCGCTAAAATCGATGTTTGTGGCTGTGCAGGTGTTTTTAATGCCCCATTTGCGATGGAGATATTAGCGCAATTATTTGATAATTTAGGAGCGTTGGATAATTTGGAAGGATTTGTAAGTCTGCATGGAGCGGATTTCTATAAGTTACCTCGTAATAAAGAGAAGTTAACTTTATTCAAATCAGATATCATGCTTGAAATGCCCAAAACACTCCACACAAAGCAAGGGAATATAACACTATTTGACCCGCTAATGCCAGTATATTGGCAGATTATGAAATAGCGATTTTTTTATTTGCTTGTTGGGAATCGATAAAATGCTTATATATTGTTATTGGTTTCTCACGGTATTTATAAGGAGTGATGAATTATGGCACGATCAAATCTTTTTTTAGTGATAGGGGTTATAGTAGCTGCTTTAGCCATATTTCTAAATTTTGACTCATCAAATATTCAAAAAAGCGACGTTGCAGAAAAAGGGGGCGAGCTTAATATTTATAATTGGTCCGACTATATTGCAGAAGATACAATTTCTAACTTTGAGGCGGAAACGGGTATAGATGTTACCTACGACATGTACGACTCAAACGAAGTGTTAGAGGCAAAAATTCTTGCTGGCTCTTCAGGATATGATCTTGTTGTGCCTACTGCTGATTTCCTTGCTCGCGGACGTGAAGCTGGCGGATATCAGGATATGGACTTGTCCAAAATTCCAAATGCGTCCAATCAAGACCCTGAGATACAAATGCAAGCTGATAATATGGTTGGAACTGATTCGGCTGGTTTGGTATATATGTGGGGCTCAACAGGTATCGCTTTTAACGAAGATATGATAGCAGAGCGACTAGGTGATGATGCGCCTACAGATAGCTGGTCGCTGATCCTTGATCCAGCAAATGCAGCTAAATTAGAAGATTGTGGCATTGCTATTCTTGATGCCCCGACAGATGTTTTGCCAAATATTATGACATATCTTGGTTATCCTGGAACATCGATGGATGAAGCTCATTTTGAAGCAGCTGGGGATGCTTTGTCGGCCATCCGGCCATATCTTCGTTATATTAATTCCAGCCAGTCAATAAATGATATTGCAAATGGTGATATCTGCGCTGCTATAATGTGGTCCGGTGACGCGTTCCAGGCTGCTTACAGAGCAGAAGAAGCAGAGAATGGACATGTGATTGATTATTACATACCAGATGAGGGAACTAACCTGTGGTTCGATGTGATGGCAATTCCTGCTGATGCAAAAAATTTAGAGAACGCTCATAAATTTGTTGATTACATGATGCGTCCAGATGTTGCGGCTGAGAATGTAAACTATGTTTGGTATGCAAGCGGTAATAAAGCAGCGTTACCGGATATTGACCCAGAAATTTTATCCCACCCTGGCATTTATCCGACCGAAAAAGCAAAAGAGAAGCTTTTTGTAACACCTGTTTACGACGCAAAGACGGATAGAATAGTTACGCGTGTTTGGAACAGATTTTCTGCAGGTAATTAGACCAGGGAAGAAATCAGAATTTACTTAGTGATGGAAGCCACCTTCAATGTTATTTGAATGTGGCTTTTTTTATTTTTAAATTGGAAGTAACGGCATTGCCATATGGACCCATTTATCAGAATTCAGAACATCTCTAAAAGATTTGGCAAATTATCGGCTGTTGATAATGTTTCTTTCAATTTAGAAAGAGGTGAATTATTTAGCCTATTAGGTCCATCTGGATGCGGCAAGACAACATTATTAAGAATCTTGGCAGGATTTGAGAAACCAACAGAGGGTTACATAGAAATTGACGGTCAGGATATGGCAAATGTCGATCCAGCTGATAGACCCGTAAACATTATGTTTCAAAGCTATGCGCTTTTTCCCCATATGAGTGTCTCAAACAACATTGCTTATGGATTAAAACGTGCATCTCTTCCTGCCGATGAAATAAAGGTACGTGTTGAAGAATTGCAAAGGCTTGTTCACTTAACTGAAATGGGAGAGCGCAAACCCTCAACACTTTCGGGTGGCCAAAGACAACGCGTTGCATTAGCACGTGCCCTTGCAAGACGTCCTAAGCTGTTATTATTAGATGAACCGCTTGCTGCATTGGACAAAAAGCTTCGTTCAGAAACTCAATTTGAACTTGTTAACATTCAAGAAAAACTTGGAACTACCTTCATAGTGGTAACACATGACCAAGAGGAGGCAATGACTTTGTCTACTCGTATTGGTGTGATGGACAATGGAAAACTAGTTCAAACTGCTATTCCAAACGAAATATATGAGCAGCCTGTAACTCGTTTTGTGGCAGATTTCGTTGGCGAGATAAGCTTTCTTGAGGCAACGGTTAAAGAGCGAATTGGTAAGCATTGGCTAATGGATGCAGCGGCTCCAATTCATGCGATCGGCGACAAAAATTTGAAATCTGGCATGAAGGTTAGCCTTGCTATCCGACCTGAGAAAATCACTCTTACTCCACAGTCAACAGGTAGTTTGAACGAGTTCCCTGTAGATATCGAAGATTTAGCATTTTATGGTGCTGGGACTCAATATAAGGTTATCGGACCAGACGGTATGAAGTTGAAGGTATATCAGTCCCATAACCAGCCAAGCCAAGCAAACTCAAAAAAGCTTGAAAAAGGTTTTGTTCATTTTTTACCAGAGTCAATAATCATTTTACAGGGTTGACGCAATGTACTCCTTCCTCCAAAAATTTGGACGATTGCTTGTTATTTGGTTACCGTTGGGATGGCTTTGTATATTTTTTATGCTCCCTTTGGTGGAAATGGTTAATGTTTCTATGTCAGAGGCAAGGCGAGCAGTTCCGCCCTATAACCCCGCCTTTCAAATTGGCAGAGACGGCATCTCTTTTCAGCCAGTTGTAGATAATTACCTGCTAATATATGAGTATTGGGAGGATTACTTATGGCCTGCTGTGAATAGTGTTAAATTAGCGTTTTTTTCCACCTTATATTGCCTTTTATTCGCTTATCCAATTGCTTGGTGCATAGCCCGCTCTAATAAATCATTGCAGCATATTCTGCTAGTATTGGTATTAATGCCGTTTTGGACATCATCGCTTCTCAGAATGTACGCGCTTATTGGCTTGCTGAATCCAAACGGTATTATCAACAATTTTCTTATATGGGCTGGGATAACTGTAACGCCTATTCAAATGATGCAAACAGATTTTTCAATTTACTCAGGTATGATTCTTACTTATTTACCATTAATGATACTCCCATTATATGCCTCCCTTGTGCGTCTAGATAATTCGATGTTGGAAGCAGCAGCTGACCTCGGGGCAAAAAATTGGGATATTTTTGCAACCATAATTCTGCCTCTCAGCGTACCTGGTTTAATAGCGGGTTGTCTTTTAGTATTTATTCCTGCCGTTGGAGAATTTGTTATACCAGCTCTTCTTGGCGGCCCAGAGCAATTGATGCTTGGCAAAGTCATATGGACTGAGTTTTTTCGGAATAGGGATTGGCCTGTTGCAGCTTCTATAGCCATCATACTTATCGCAATCATCATATTACCCATTGTATATGCAAGGTATCAGGATAAGGAGGGCATTAGTTAATGCACAGTAATGTTCCGTTTATGGTGAAATTATTAGCCATTGCTGGATTTGGCATTTTATATATTCCTGTAGTGATGATGATGATTTATAGCTTTAACCGTGGGAAACTTGTTTCCGTTTGGGCAGGCTTCTCCACTAAATGGTATAAAGAGTTGTGGAGTGACGATGTTTTGCTTACAGCTTTGCATAATTCATTAATTATTGGATTTAGTTCAGCTACAATTTCAACGATTCTTGGGTTGTTAATCGCAATTGCCTTCGTGCGTTTTTCAGATTTTGGAGGTAGATTATTTTTGAGTCTATTTGCGAGTGCGCCTTTGGTAATGCCAGAGGCAGTAACTGGCTTATCGATGTTACTTTTATTTATCGCGATGGAGGCAAGCTTTGGCTGGCCCTCTGGACGAGGCGTGGATACCATAATGATAGCACATGCTACTTTTGGGATGTGTTTTGCAGCTGTTGTCATTCAAACAAGATTGCGCAATATGGATAAAACTCTTGAAGAAGCTGCAAGAGACCTTGGCGGCCGGCAGCCATTTGTGTTTCTGTCTATTACCTTTCCTCTAATCCTTCCTTCAGTTATTGCGGCTTGGCTTTTATCATTTACCCTAAGTTTTGACGATGTAGTGATTGCTAGCTTTGTAAGTGGTCCTGGAAGTTCAACTCTACCTATCGTTATTTTTTCTAAGATAAGACTGGGTGTTTCGCCAGAAATTAACGCCATTGCAACCCTAATGATTTTAGTAATTTCTGTACTCGTTATGATAGGTGGTTTTATGGTATTAAGGCGAGATAGTGAAAAATAAATACTAAAAATAAAGCCCAGTGATCACTACGCCGGTTAAAATAATAAATAATAAATTATAACTCTTTTAACGATAAATTAATTACTGTAAATCACTAGAAATTAACAAGGGGCCTCTACTACCATGATTACGTATAACCATATGCCAAAAGAAGTTATTGCCCAACTAACTGCAAAAATCCTATTAGATGTTGAGGCTGTACACCTTAATGCAAAAGAGCCGTTTGTGCTTACTTCAGGTGCGAGAAGTCCGGTTTATATTGATTGTCGGAAGCTGATATCTTTCCCGCGTATAAGAGCAGCTTTGATGTCTTATTCTGTGTCTTTGTTGGCTGAGTCTGTGGGATTGGAATATTTCGCTTCGATAGCAGGCGGCGAAACAGCAGGCATTCCCTTCGCGGCTTTCCTTAGTGAGAGATTAGCGCTACCGATGCAGTATGTTCGAAAAAAACCGAAAGGATTTGGCAAAAACGCCCTGATAGAGGGTCATATTGAAGCTGGTTCAAATGTGTTGTTAATGGAAGACTTAGCAACAGATGGTGGAAGTAAATTTATGTTTGCAGATGCTCTTCGCTCAGCAGGTGCGAATTGTGACCATATTCTTGTGATATTTTATTATGATATATTCTCATCAGCGCAAAAAAAACTGGCTGACCACGGTCTTCATTTACATTATCTCGCAACATGGTGGGATATATTAGCTGAACTGAAAGAGTCTGGAAGATTTGAAGAAAAGATAATTGAATCTGTTGAGGTCTTTTTGAATGATCCAGTGGGTTGGTCAGTTGCTAATGGTGCAACAGACAGCTAGAGGTAGATAATAAAAATGACTATCTTTAATCTTGGGTCAATTAATTTAGATTACTTTTATAGGCTGCCTCATTTAATATCTGCAGGTGAGACATTGGCAGCGAATGATTTCAATATAGCACTTGGTGGCAAAGGCGCCAACCAGTCTGTAGCGCTTGCTAAAGCTGGCGGAGATGTCTTTCACATTGGAGCTTTCGGGAAAAAGGATGAGCTGTATTTACAGGAGTTGCGAAATGCAGGAGTGAATCTAGAATTCGTTGCCTTGTTAGATATGCCATCAGGACATGCCATTGTAATGGTGGATGAAAAAACTGGCGAGAATCAGATCATTCTTTCCCCATCTGCGAATTATAATATTGAGCAAGTGCAGATTAGAAAAGCACTTCAAAAAGCGAACCGCTCTGACTGGGCGCTTGCGCAAAACGAGACTTGCCTTGTTAATCCATTTTTATCACTTGCAAAGGAACAGGGCCTTAGGATCTGCTATAGCGCAGCACCATTTGTTGCAGAACAAACAGCTGGACTTATTCCCTTGACTGACCTTCTGATTGTAAATGAGGGAGAAGCAGAGGCGCTGAGTCAGTTTATCGAAAAAGATATAACCAAGCTTGGATTGCCCCATCTTATCATAACACTTGGCCCGAAGGGCGCTCGCTATATTGGTGAGCAAGGCAGCTTTTTGGTATCACCATTTAATGTAACTGCCATAGACACAACAGGCGCAGGAGACACTTTTTTAGGCTACGTGCTTGCTGACCTTAGCGATGGGCAGACAATGCAGCAGGCTATGAGCCATGCGTCAGCTGCAGCAGCATTGCAAATTACAAGACAGGGTGCTTTGCCAGCTATTCCTTCAAGGTCAGAGGTAAATAGATTTATACAAGATAACTGAGAAGGTTATTAACGATGAAAGCTCAGAAGATAATTATTGACACAGACCCCGGTATTGATGACGCAATGGCGATTCATCAAGCTTTTGCTGATAGCAGATTAGAAGTAGTTGGTCTTACTACAATTTTTGGTAATGTATATGTAGAGCAAGCAACACGCAATGCGCTCTGGCTCGCAGAAAAAGCTATGTATGAAAGCAGTGTTGCTAGTGGCGCATTAAAACCTCTGGTTCAGGCAATGAACACACCCTCTTTTTATGTTCATGGAGAGGAAGGATTTGGCAGTTTTACCGATATCAAACCCACCCGAAAGCCAGATCTAAGACCAGCACATATTTATCTGTCTGAAACAATAAGAGCGAATCCAGGAGAAATTATTTTGTGCCCTATTGGGCCTTTAACGAATATTGCAAATCTGCTTGATTATGATCCAGAAATTGTAAACTATGTTAAAAAACTAGTAATAATGGGAGGAGCCGTTCACGTTCCAGGAAATGTAACTTCATATGCAGAAGCTAATTTCTGGAATGATCCTCATGCAGCAGATAAGGTTCTTGGAGCAGATTGGCACATAGAGTTAATAGGCCTTGATGTGACCACAAAAATACAGTTTCCACCTGATATTTTTTCACAAATTGCTGAACTATCTCCAAGCATTGGAGGTTTTATTCACGATATATGTGAATTTTATATAAATTTTTATTCAGGAATCGTCGGAAAACGTGTTTGTCTTATGCATGACCCAGCGGCAGTATTGGCAATTAGTGATCGTGATATTTTTACTTTCCAAAAAGAGCCGCTATCTGTCATAGTTGATGGAGAGGAAGTAGGTAATTCGTTTGTTAGTAAAAATACATCCAGAAAGGCTGTGAGTGTGGCAGTAGGGGTTGACGTAGAAGCAGCTAAACAAAGGTTTATAGCTATTCTAGGAGTAGCAGACTCTGCCTATAATAAGAGAGTTAATAGCTAAGGAATAACATAGGATATGCAAGTTGAAACAGTAAGCTACACAGACAAGAACGCTGCGGAAACCTTAACGCGCTCTTTGCATGAAACAGGATTTGCCATATTAGAGGATCATCCTATCATATCTGAGCAAGTGCAGTCAATTTATGGTAATTGGGGTGCATTTTTTGCCAAAGAGGAAAAACATGAATTTCTAAGGGATATGGAAAAGCAAGATGGATACTTTCCGTTTCGGTCTGAAAACGCAAAAGGAATTGATATAAAAGATTTAAAAGAATTTTATCATGTCTTCCCATGGGGTCGCGTTCCTCCAGAATTAGAGGTGGAAACACGAAAATTATATAATGATTTATTTAGCCTTGGTCTGACCTTATTAAAATGGCTTGATAGCACTATTCCATCTGACGTGCATGATGTTCTCTCAGAACCTTTGGACGAAATGATGCAAGGTAGCCAGCAAAGCCTGCTTCGCATTTTACATTATCCACCGATACAGCAGGATGTAGAAACAGGTGCGATTAGGGCGGCAGCTCATGAAGATATAAATTTGATAACTCTCCTTGTCGCCGGCTCTGAGCCTGGTCTACAAGCGCAAGACAAAGCAGGCGATTGGCATGATATATCCTGCGATCCTGGCATGATCACCATTAATAACGGTGATATGCTTGCTATGGCAAGTAATAATTATTTTCCATCAACCCCACATCGTGTGGTAAATCCAGATGGAAAAAATAATAATTCACGTTATTCTATACCAATGTTTTTACATCCGAGACCAGAGGTGATGTTGAATAACGTGCTTTCAGCAGAAGGGTATCTGCTAAATCGACTAAAAGAAATTGGATTAAAATAAGTTAAGAGGAAAATTATGATAAAAAGAAAAATTTTGTCAATTGTGGTTGCGATTGTTGCAATGACAGTTGGATTGGTAACCGCCACGCAGACGGCTGTTGCTGGTTCCCACTCAATAAAGCCGGCTGTTGTTTTTGATATGGGCGGGAAATTTGATAAATCCTTCAACGAGGGTGTTTGGAATGGGGTAAAGAAATTTACTGAAGAGACTGGCATTGAAGTAATGGAATTTGAAGTTACTAATGAGACACAGCGTGAGCAGGCGATGCGCCGTATGGTTGACAAGGGTGCAACAATAGTTCTTGGTGTTGGATTTGCGCAGGCGGATGCGGTTTCTAAAGTAGCTGCGGATAACCCCGATGTCCAATTTTCGATCATTGATGTTGGCTGGCTAGATGCCCCAAACCTGCGCCAATATGTGTTTAAAGAACATGAGGGCTCCTTTTTAGTGGGTGTTGCCGCTGCAAAGGCGTCGCAGACAGGTAAAGTTGGATTTGTCGGTGGTCAGGATATTGGTCTTATCAGCAGATTTGCATGCGGATATGTTGGTGGTGTAAAATCTGTTCTCCCAAGTGCAGAAGTATATCAGAATATGACAGGCTCTACCCCTGCGGCTTGGAATGATCCTGCAAGAGGAGCTGAATTAACACGAAGCCAGATTGATCGTGGCGCAGATGTGGTATACCACGCAGCAGGTGGCACAGGTGTTGGTGTTATTCAAGCAGCAGCTGATGCAGGCAAGCTTGCTATTGGTGTTGACTCAAACCAAAACGGTCTAGCCCCAGGTTCAGTTCTAACATCTATGCTAAAGCGAGTAGATGTTGCAGCTTATGAGACATTCATGGACGCAAAAAATGATGCGTTCACTTCAGGTGTTCAGGTACTTGGTATCGCTGAAGGAGGTGTTGATTGGGCGTTGGATGACAATAATAAGTCACTTATCACCGCAGACATCAAGAGTGCTATTGAAGAAGCAAGAGACGGCATTTTATCTGGCGATATCGTAGTGCATGATTTTCTGGCAGATCAGACTTGCCCTTATTAACTAATTTCTTAACGGTAAGTTAAATCAGGTGAAGTTAAATAAAACTAAAAAAAACGGCGGCGAAACGCCGCCGTTTGCCGTTTCACTCAAGGATATTTGTAAGAGTTTCGGGCCAGTGCGGGCAAATGATTCTATCTGTTTAAATGTCTCGCCTGGAACAATTCACGGAATTATTGGTGAAAACGGTGCTGGAAAATCTACATTGATGTCCATTTTATATGGATTCTACCAACCAGATAGTGGGCAAATAGAATTAGATGGCATTCTGTCTAATTTCAGGCAACCCTCTGAGGCTATCGCAATGGGAATTGGAATGGTGCATCAGCACTTTATGCTTGTTCCTAATTTTACAGCATTGGAAAATATTGTTCTTGGCTCTGAAGGTAGAAATGGTCTTCAAGTTGGTCTCCAGATTGCAAGAAAAAAGCTGAAAGAGCTCTCGCAAACCTACGGATTGCAGGTTGAATTAGACAGTATTACAGAAGAGTTGCCTGTCGGAATTCAGCAACGAATAGAAATATTAAAAGCTCTATATCGTGGCGCCAGAGTCCTTATATTAGATGAGCCAACTGGAGTGTTAACCCCCCAAGAAACGGACCTGTTGTTTAAAATACTAAAAGCTTTAAAATCAGAAGGCGTAACTATCCTTCTTATTACACACAAGTTGCACGAAGTTATGGCTATTACAGACATTGTATCTGTTATGCGACAAGGAAAACTAGTAGCTCATACAGAAACCAAGAAAACCTCACCTGAATGGTTGGCAGAACAAATGGTTGGCAGGTCAGTGTTGGTTAACTCTCAGTTTCCAGAGGGAAAACCAGGAAAAATAGCGTTATCCGCAAGGAATTTATGCGTGAGTGATAAGCGCGGGTTTAATAGCTTAAAAAATGCTTCGTTTGAGATCCATGAGGGCGAAATTCTTGGCGTTGCGGGGATCGCGGGAAATGGTCAGTCAGAGTTATTATCCGTTCTTTCTGGTATTATTCTACCAGCGAAAGGGGAGTTTGTAATAGGGGAGAATTCATTTAATTCCTACCATCCTGCAGACCCCGCCCACTTAAGACAGCTAGGCGTAGCTCACGTGCCGGAAGATAGACATGCAGAAGGACTTATTCTCCAGTTTCAGGCGTTTGAGTCCAGTATTTTAGGTTATGAGAAAGATACGAGGCTTGGAAGCAGTTTCCTTACAGACCCTAATATTGGCAGAGAGCATTGTTCTGAGTTGATGAATTCTTTTGACGTGCGCCCTCATAATCCAAAATTATTAAGTAGTCAGTTTTCAGGCGGAAATCAGCAAAAGCTAATTCTGGCGCGTGAAATCTCATCTACACCAAAGGTGCTTCTCGTGGGTCAACCAACAAGAGGCGTTGATATTGGCGCAATCGAGTTTATCCATAATACGTTAATAAAAATGCGAGATAGGGGCTGTGCGATAGTCCTTGTATCAGTTGAATTAGAGGAAATCTTAAGTTTATCTGACAGAATCGCAGTAATGAATGCTGGCTCGATTATGGGAATTGTAAAAAGACACGATGCAACAAAATCAATACTTGGAAGGATGATGGCTGGAATGTCACCTGACGCTGCGTTAGAGAGTGCTGTTTAATGCAACAATCATCGCGCCTTCCGGCATATGTGGATATCTTGATAATACCATTTCTAAATTTGCTGACGGCGTTATTTGTGGCGGGTATTATAATTGCGATAATTGGCGAAAATCCTTTTACCGCGTTATCTATAATGCTTAAAGGAGCTTTTGTTTATAAAGGCGGTCTCGGTTATACACTTTTCTATACAACAAATTTTATTTTTACAGGACTTGCGGTTGCTGTTGCTTTTCACGCACTGCTATTTAATATCGGCGGAGAGGGACAAGCGGCAATGGGGGGACTTGGAATTGGCCTTGTAGCTCTGTCCTTGGGTAGTGTTATCCCCGTACCATTTGTTATTCTTCTTGCTATTTTTGGCTCTGCTTTGTTTGGTGCCGTCTGGGGTGTTATACCAGGGTATCTGCAAGCAAAGCGTGGTAGCCACATCGTTATTACTACAATCATGTTTAACTTTATTGCTTCTTCAATATTGATATGGTTGTTGGCTGGTATGCTCATGGCGCCAAACCAAATGTCGCCAGAGACAGTGTCTTTCGCCGATGGAGTAATGCTTTTTAAAATGCATCAGATTTTGAATAGCATTGGGTTTTCTGTTGCACGCTCGCCATTGAACCTATCCTTCGTTTTAGCATTGGTATGCTGTTTTGCTGTATGGGTTCTAATTTGGAGAACTCGCCTGGGTTACCGCATTAGAGCGACTGGATTTAGCAATAAAGCCTCAACTTACGCTGGCTACCAGCCTGAGTGGATTATCATCTTAGTAATGGCAATTTCTGGTGCCCTTGCTGGGATGATGGCTATTAATGAAATACTTGGAGTGCAGCATAGAGTCATACTAAATTTTACGTCTGGATATGGATTCACCGGAATTGCGGTTGCTTTGATGGGTCGAAATCACCCTGTTGGGATAATTTTTGCAAGTTTGTTATTCGGCGCGTTATATCAGGGAGGAGCTGAGCTAGACTTTGAATTTCAGACAATTACACGTGATATGGTGATAATGATTCAGGGTCTCATAATTTTATTTTCTGGCGCGCTTGCTTATATGTTTAATCCATTATTGGAACATTTTTTTGTTGCAAATACTGCGCAGAAGGAGATGCTAGATGGCTGATTTTTGGTTCCAGTTTTTACTTGCATTAGATTCGACGATAAGAGTTGCAACACCTCTAATATTTTGTGCCATGGCGGGAATTTTTTCTGAGCGTTCAGGTATAATTGATATATCTCTTGAAGGAAAAATGTTAATGGCAGCTTTTGTTGCTGCAGCTATAGCTTATGGAACAGGATCGCCGTGGATTGGGGCAATTGCAGCTATCATAGTGTCTATCATTGCTAGTTTAATACATGGATTTGCTTGCATAATTCATCGCGGAAATCAAGTTATTTCGGGTCTTGCTATAAACATCCTTGCATCTGGCTTAACAATAATAATTGGTATAGCTCTATTCAGACAGGGTGGTCAGACGCCACCATTAACAAAATCTGCAAGATTTAATTCAATCGAATTGCCATTTGCACAATATCTTGCAGATAATATACCGATTCTAGGCCTTGTTTATAAGGAATTGATCTCCGGTCATAATATTCTAGTTTGGGTTGCTTTGACTAGCGTTGGCATGACTTACTATATACTGTTTAAAACTGCATTTGGCTTAAGGTTGCGTGCTGTTGGGGAAAAGCCAGAAGCGATAGATTCCGCTGGAATTTCTGTATATAAAATGCGGTTTCAAGCGATTATCATTGCAGGTGTTTTATGTGGCCTCGCTGGTGTTTATTTATCTACCGCAACAGGGGCTGGGTTTGTTAAGGAAATGACAGCTGGTAAGGGTTATATAGCTCTAGCGGCAATGATATTTGGAAAATGGCGACCTGTACCCGCGTTGCTTGCTTGTTTGTTATTCGGATTTTTAGAGGCAGTTGCTGCACGTGTACAAGGGGTAGAAATAATACTTATCGGTGAAATATCAT
>CABXZZ010000027.1 GCA_902516825.1 uncultured SAR116 cluster alpha proteobacterium | reverse complement strand
TCGTCAAAAGACATTGGAGGTGCGTCTAAAACATTTTTCTTATAGACAAAACCAAACCATCCCCAATCAAATGGCATAAATACATCATCATCATAACTGATTGGAAGAAAAGTATTGGCATTATTAATTTGTCTAATTTCAGGTGATAATGGAGCAAAATATCCAGTTTTTTTAGCAAGGTGGACAAGATTTGTATCAAGCCCAAGCGCAATATCTGCTTTAGTCGAATCACCTTCTAATTGAATTCTTCCCAATATTCCTATTGAGCTATCTAATCCAATAAACTGAAGATCACAGTCGCATACTTCTTCAAACTTGGACTCCACTGCAGGACCTGGTCCCCAATCAGATGTAAATGAGTCATAGGTGTACACTGTAAGCACCGGTTTATCAGCAAGGGCTTCAAAAGTATTGAACGCCAATACACTAAAAACACAATAAATTCTGAATATATTCATGATTTACACTTCGTCCTTTTTTAGTTTCAGATATCAAAAAGCGTAAAAAAGAGGGAAGAGCTAATCCAGCATATTTATATACTAAATACTTATTTTTCTCTTTCCTACGCCAGCATTATCTGGTTCAGGTTCATGGGTATATCTCAGCCCTCGATACAAGGACACCCCAAGAGTTTTTTTAATTCCAAGATATTTATAATTTTTTTAAAAGTAAAGTAAATTGGCTTTAGAATAGAAATAATCAGCTAACATTGAACTATTTCAATCGGTATAGAGCTTTTTAACGAATGAAATTATTTGTTCATCTTCATTTAAACCACCTAATACTGAAATTCCAAAAGGTTTTGGTATTTTTAAATCTAAGGGAATAGAAATTTGTGGTCTTCCAGTCATACCAGCCATACAAGTGAAGTGGTGAATTTTTTTTCTAAATAGAGATAGTTCAGAATTTATTGTTTTTTTATTTAAGGCCGGCATGGGAGTGGTAGGAAAAATTGCAAGGTAGTCTTTTTCTAAAATAGCATTAATTTCTTCTTTAAAGTTATTTCTATTAATATTTGCTTTTTTAAATTCATTCTCACTTATACTGTCTGCGAAATTTATTCTTTCTTGAATATTTTTTCTTAATTTAAAACCATGTTTTTTAATAAATTTTACAATTCCGTTTTTTGCTTCCCATCCTTGTATTATCTGAAAATCAGTTATTACATTCCGAAAGTTTATATTTTTTAACTCTACCATTTTCACGTCAAAGTTCTTTTCAAGTCGTTTTGTCCAAATGAGGGAATTAGAAGATATTTCATTGGTACAAAGACTGAATAAATCTTTAATCAATAAAACTCTTTTTATTTCTTTTTTTTCTCTGCTAAAATTGTCTAAAAGAACAGAACCAACTTTTGATAACAAATCTGGTTTTTTTGTTAACCAGCCGAGTGTATCGAGGGACGGAGCTAATTCTGTCATTCCAGCAGAAGAAACTCTACCGTGGGTAGGTCGAAATCCGAATAACCCACAAAAAGATGCTGGCACTCGTATTGATCCTCCTGTGTCGCTACCCAGGGCAAAGTCAACCAAATCAAAACCTACTGAAGCTGCTGCACCCGATGAAGAACCACCAGTTACAAATTTTTTATTTATCCAGTTATTAGGCTGCTTAAAAGTGCTCTCTAAACCCGTCAGACTATAAAAAAACTCGTCACAGTTGGTTAATCCTAGTAGTTTCCCCCCTGCATCCATCAGAGACAATAGTGAAGGGCTAGTATGTTGGGAGGGCTGAATAACGTCTAAAGCACGTTTGTGACCATTACTCTTAATATGCCCCTTTAGGTCAAATAAATCTTTGGCAGAAAAGGAATAACCATCCAAAACACCTGAACCATTAAATATTTGGTTCATATTTGCGTCGCATTTTAAAAATATATTATCCGTCATATTTATTCAGAGTATTACTTGCTCAATAAATAAAATCAATTTCTTGCATTCGCAAAATCACCAATGAAATCAAGTGGTCCATCATAATCTTCAAATAATAAAATTCTACAAGGACACGCTTCAAGTCCCTCATATCTCCATGGAAAGGCCCCAATTAGTCCCCTTCTGTTTGAAGCTAATTCTATGTCACCGCCGATGTTTTCAGCATGAGTCAACCCTCTATCAAATGCGTATGTGTGAAATGGAAAAATGTTATCAGTAATATCTCTTCCTGACTTTGCATGTTTATAGGAAAAATCACCAAAAAATTCTTCGCTAGACATTCCAATCTGGCTTTCAAATTTTTTAGCTAAATCAGGCCGCATATTTCTGATAGATGTGTTCATTGCATGGTCACCAGACCCACAATCGATTCCAAACCATTTAATTTTTTTATCGAGCATCCATTCCAATAATTCTATCTTTCCTCCTGGATGCATGCAAAAATATTTTACTAGATCTTGGTTCTCTTGCCCCTCCCAATATTTATGAAAACCCGTATTAATTATAAGAATATCGCCTTCTTTTACATCAACAGGTGCATCTTCTATCATTTTTGGGGTTATAACTGACCAGTCATCGCAATGTTCAGATATGTCTACCACTGCACCCGGGCCCATAAGAAAATCAAGAGAATAAGATGCCATATCCCCCATTCCATCGGTTCCATGCATTGCTCCGTCGATGTGTGTACCTGAATGAAGTGCTATATCAATTCTTTGAGTAACGATAGTCTTGGTTTGAAGGTTTGCTGCATAAAACATCTTATTTCCTGCATACCCAACCCAACCGGGGGTATGGATATTCATTTTATGTGTCAAATCATAGATTTTCATTTATCTCTCCGATATTTATCTAATTTAAAATTCATACTTTTTCGGCAGTTTACCAACATTCTTTAAAAGATGTTTGTCTGCTGGAGAAGGTCCGCCAACACTTATAATTTTTTCTCCGCAATCTGCTCTTACAGCATGCTTCATTCCGATAGGGACATGTATCAAGTCGTTTTTTCCAAAATAATGCACTTCCCCATTATCATGGTTTTTGATACTTCCTTTTCCTTCTAAAATAAAAATCGTATCTTCAGATTCTTTGTGTATGTGAGGTATATTTTCTTCTCCTGGTTCAAGGACCACGTAATTCATGTTTGCTGTTTCAGAATCCTCGCCGAGCCAAACTATGAAACGGGCATCACTTGAAATAATTGGTAGTCTCAAACCTGGATTGTCAATATCAAAAACTTTTACCGTCATCTTAATCCCCCAAAGTCAAAATATTTTTATCAAAAGGACATGGCCCGCCGAGAAGCACCAATTCTTCACCTAATGTTAAGAAGCTGAAAGATGTGTAAGGGGTGATAAATACCATTTTTTGATTTTTGATGTTTGTTTTTTCATTTTCTGTTTCGTCAAAAATAATACCTTCACCTTTGAGAACAAAGAAAACACATTCAGAATTTAGTTTTATAGTTTTTGTATTCATATTTTTTTTTAAATGGACTTTTATGGATGATCTCCATTTAGCGCCATCATCAGGTGTTAGGATTGGTGTTATAATTATTCCGTTTTTATTAGCCTCAATTGGTAAGATTTTCTCAGAATTAATTATTTTAATTGTTTCCATTTTTTAACCTGTTCAATATTTTTCATTTGAAAAAAAATTGTTTTAAATGATGATGGAAGAGCTGAGTTGCAGAATTGTATATTGTATACTAAAACATATTACGATATCTTTATCAAATTATTTTCAACTTAAAAACACTCAGGGGTTATCTTTGAAAGCAAGTAATTTTTTATACTTAAAACCAACTAGTTTAGATGAGGCATTATCATTTCTTGTGTCCAATGAGGAGCCTAGAATAATTGCAGGTGGGCAAAGTTTAGTCGCTGCAATGAATATGAAATTAGCCCAACCAGAAACGATAATTGATATAACTGAACTTCACGAATTGAAGAAGTTTGAAATAGATAAAAAATCTGTGAATATAGGAGCTCTTGTTACTCACAGTGAGATTGAATTTTATAAGAGCTCTTCAAAATTAGTTTCCTTTTTAAGCAGTGTTGCTAAAAACATAGCCCATATACCTATTAGATTTAAAGGCACTTTTTGTGGAGCAGTGGCTAACTCTGATCCAGCTTCAGAGTGGTGTAGCTGTTTGCTTGCTCTCGACGGTATGGCAGAGGTTATTGGACAAAACAGAGAGAAGAGGTTCATTGAAAGTGAGAATTTTTTTGTTGCACCTTACTTATCAGATATACAATATGACGAAATACTCACATCTATTAAATTTCCTGAAATAGATGAACATACCAAACTTGGTTTTAACGAGTATTCTAGACGAGCTGGTGATTATGCTATAGCAATGTGCGTATCAAAAATAAATTTAATGGAAGATAAAGTAGTTGATGGAAACATAGTTATTGGAGCTGCTAGTGAAGTACCAACTAAAATCACTGATGCACTTTTGTTTTTAAAAGGTAAGGAACTTAACGAAAATACATGTTTGAAAGCCGCCAATATTGCCGCAGATAGAATAAAAATTTTGGATGATATTGAATCATCTGAAGAATACAAAAGAGATATAGTTAAAGCGGTTACTTTTCGCTCTCTAATAGCGTGCAAATAACATGAGCGTCATAGGACAATCAAAAAAGCGAAAAGAAGACCTTTCTCTTTTGACTGGAAACGGAAAATTTGTAGCTGATTTGTGCGATAATTCTACTGAAGTTCAATTTGTTAGAAGTCCTGTTTCCAGGGGAAATATTGTAGGGGTAAATAGGAGACAAAATACAGTACTTATAACATCAAGAGATTTAGTTGGTGTGAATGATATTATGTGTAAACTTGATAAGTTCAATTTTATTCCAGTTTCGCAACCAATTCTACCTGACAGAAAGATAAGTTTCGTTGGGCAACCAATTGGGGCTATTTACAATACAGACCCAACAAACGAATTGAAGCAAGATTTTTCCTTTTTTGAGTTTAAAACTGAAAAAGGTGTTTACACAATATCCGAAGCTTTAGAACGGAACGCACCATTAGTGCATGAACACGTTAAAGCAAATACAATCGTTCATGGAAAATTTGAAACTGATGGTTTTAACGAAGTCTTCAATAGCGGAAAAATGAAATTTGAGTTAGAACTTTTCTCAAAAAGACAAAATGCTTCACCTTTAGAAACCAGAGGTTGTGCGGTCAAATTCAATAATTCTGAAAATAAGGTAGAGATGTATGTATCTGCTCAAATGCCACATATGCTAAGAACAGGTATCTGCGATTGTTTAAATGTTCCTGAAAACAAGTTAAGAGTTATCTGTTTAAATGTTGGAGGAGCATTTGGCCAGAAAATGGCGTTATTTCCTGAATATGTTTTACTTTGCTGGCTTGCATTTAATAAAAAGAAAAATTTTCATTGGATAGAGGACAGGCAAGAAAACTTCTCTTCGTCTGCTCACAGTAGAGATCAATACCACAAAGCATACGCATCTTTTGATTTATCTGGAAAATTGCTGGCTCTCAAAACTAATATTGCTACAAATGTTGGTGCTTATTCTAACTATCCTGTAACTGCGGGTGTTGAGCCATTGATGGCTCTAGCGGAATACACCGGACCCTATGATATTTCAGCTTATGCTTCAGAAGCTAAGGGAGTTTTGACGAATACATGCATGATGGCTCCATACAGAGGAGTTTCAAGACCGGTTATAACCGCCGTTATAGAAAGATTGATGGATAAGGCGGCACGAAAACTGGGAATTGATAAAATAGAAATAAGAAAAAGAAATTTAATTAAAAAATTTCCCTTTAGAACAGCAACTAATTTAGTTATTGATGAAGGCTCGTATTCTGAGACCCTAACTTTGGCAAATGAAATTATATCAAAGGAAACTCGTTTTCCAGAAAACAAAAACAATTTTCTTAATAAGAAACTCGTGGGTGTAGGGCTTTCTGTTTTTGGAGAAAGAACAGGGTATGGAACAAGTGCTTTTGCTGCAAGAGGGATGCAAATTACGCCTGGTTATGAAAACTGTGATCTTACTATGGATCCATCTGGGGATATAATTGCCAGAGTCGGTGTTTGCGCCCAAGGCCAGGGCATATCAACTACATTATCTCAAATAATAGCTAACCAATTAGGACTTGAGATTGAAAACATAAATATCATTCAAGGTGATACAGATAATACTCCGTATGGATGGGGAACATTTGCAAGCAGATCAGTGGTTATATCTGGAGGAGCTTGTCAATTATCTGCCGTAAAATTGTCGAAAAAGATCAAACAAATAGCTTCTTTTTATCTACAATGCAGTGAAAATAATTTATTATTCGATGGGGGTAATGTAATTAATAGGAAAACAAATTCTTATTTATCTTTAAAAACAATTGCTCGAAAATTTTATCATTCGAATCACGAAATAAAAGAATTAGTGGGTAGTGATTTAAGTGTATCTAGCTCATATGACCCCGATGGAACATTTTCAAATGCATGTCATGTTGCTAAAGTTGAGATAGATTTTCTTACAGGTAATATTAAAGTCGATAAATATTTTGTAATCGAAGATGCTGGTAAATTGATAAATCCAAAAATAGTTGATGGACAAATTATTGGTGGTGTAATTCAAGGCATAGCTAATTCGTTGTTTGAGGAAATCAAATATGACGAAAAAGGTACAATTTTAACTACAAATTATGCGGACTTCAAAATTCCCACCATGCACGAAACTCCTAAAATTACAATTACTCATCTCGAAACAATTACCGAAAATTCTGAAACTGGAGCTAAAGGACTGGGTGAGGGGGGATTAATCGGAGCACCTGCCGCCATATTGAATGCAATAAATGACGCCTTAAAAGACTACGAAGAAGAGATTAATTTTTTTCCCGTTCATCCCAAAGATATCAGAGAGGTATTGAGAAAATATGAACAAAGAAACTAACAGACATGATATCGAAATTTTTATAAATAAAGAGAAGTATAATGTTTCAGTGCGAGCTAGCACTCACCTTGCAGATACCATAAGAGACCATTGCTCATTGACAGGCACTCACTTAGGCTGTGAGCATGGTGTTTGTGGGGCTTGCACAGTTTTAGTAGATAATTCACCGGTTAGAGGGTGCCTTTATTTAGCGGTTCAAGCAGATGGAAAGACGGTTGAGACAGTAGAAGGTATTGCTGAAAACGGCGAACTGAGTGATATTCAAAAATCTTTCTGGGAGAATCATGGCTTACAGTGTGGGTTTTGCACGCCTGGTTTTCTTATATTAACAAAATGGTTACTTGATAACTTCAACAAGATAACTGAAGAGACGATTAAAGATGTGTTGTCTTCTAATATTTGCAGATGTACGGGATATCAAAATATTATTAAATCGGTTAAACAAGTGGCAGAAGAGCGTGGTCAATGGTCAGAATAGGAGATTCTATAAAAAGAAACGAAGATCCTATTTTGCTCAGAGGGATGGGAAACTTCGTAGCGGATATTAATCATGTTGGCCAAATATATATGAAGGTAGTTCGCTCAAATATAGCCTTCGGAAAAATAAGAAATATAGATATAGATTTAGCCCTTCAGAAAAAAGGGATAATAAATATATGGACATCGACAGATTTTAATAATATCCCAAAAATAAAATTTAGAATGATGGGATTTTCCGAATTAGAAAATTACCAACAGCCTATTTTAGCTAAAAATTTTGTTAGATATGTAGGTGAGCCTATTGCTGTGATATTTGCAACAGACGAACATTTAGCAGAAGAAGCAGAAAATTTAATTAAAATTGAGATAGAGACCTTACCCGCGCAGTCCTCGGCCAGTGAAAAACCGCTTTATTTCGATGATAAACTAAAAAATGACGCCTGCACGGTTGAAAAAGAATATGGAAATGTTGAAAACGCCAGTAAAGATTCACAGAATAATTTAACCCTATCTTTCTACGTTGGTCGTCACAGTGGCGTGCCGCTGGAAACAAGGGGCTTATCAACATCTTTAGATTTAGAGAATAATATTATTTATCTGCATGGAGCCGCTAAGGTTCCTCATGCAAATAAAATCATTCTTGGCGAAATGTTGAACTTAGATCCTTTTGGGTTAGAGCTAATTGAGGGTCACGTTGGCGGAGGTTTTGGAGTTCGTGGAGAAATTTATCCGGAAGATGTTTTAATTATATTGGCAACAAAGGAGTTTAAACTACCAATTAAATGGATAGAGAGCAGAAAAGAAAATCTTATATCAACAAATCATTCAAGGGATCAAAAGCATATTACAAATGTAGGATTTGATAATAGGGGATTCATTAATTATATGGACTGTGAATTTTTTACAGACCAAGGAGCTTATATCAGAACCCATGGAATAACAGTGTCAGAGTTAACTGCATCGATGTTGCCTGGACCCTATTTAATACCTAACTACAGGTGTAAAGGACATGTAAGATTAACAAATAAAACGCCAAGCGGAACTTACAGGTCGCCTGGTAGATTCGAAAGCACTTTTGTTCGAGAGCGAGTTATCGACGCGGTAGCTAAATATTTAGGGAAAAGTCCCAACGAAGTTAGGAAAATTAATTTCATACCGCCTAATTTAATGCCCTATAAACGAGATATGAATACGTTAGGTACGGAAATAATATTCGATTCTGGAGATTATCCAAAATTGCTTGAGAACGCTTTAGCTCAGATGGATATCACAAAAATAAATCTAGAAGTTAAAAAGCGAAAAAAAGAAGGGGAAATTATTGGAGTTGGGTTTGGATATTTTATAGAAAAGAGTGGGTTAGGGCCTTTTGATGATGTAAAGCTTCGGGTTAATCAACATGGTTCCATTCAATTAATCACAGGCGTTGCTTCGATTGGGCAGGGAGTCGAAACCGCTATGGCACAAATTATTTGTGATAGAATTGGTACTAACATGAATGATGTAACTGTGGTTCATGGTAACACCGAATTAATTGAGCGCGGAATGGGCGCTTTTGCAACGAGGGTTACCGTTATGACCGGGTCAGCTACACTAAAAGCAGTTAACGAATTACGGAAATCAATGTTACGTCTTGCATCAAAAAAGCTCCAGCAGTCCGAAGTGAAACTCATTATTAACAATGATAATGGCTGTGTTGAGTTGGAGAATACCATTGGTGGTCCGAGTATACCGGTAAAAGAAGTATTAAAAGAATTATATGAGGAAGATAGAGATAATGAAATATTAGCTACCTTTGAGTCTGCTCATATGACTTACCCACATGGCCTACATTTTGCTGTCGTCAACATAGACAGGCTAACATGGGATATTAAAATAGAAAAATATTGTGTTTTTTATGATGTCGGTAGAAGCGTTAATCCTCTTTTATTAGAGGGGCAAATTGTGGGAGGAGTGGCACAAGGTATAGGCGGAACTCTGTTTGAGGAATTCAAATATGATAATTCTTTACAACCTGTTTCTACATCATTTGTTGATTATAAGATTCCAACATGCAAAGAGATGCCGTACGTAGATTGTTATATTTATCAGAATGATAAAGCACCAGGAAACCCTTTAGGCGTGAAAGGAGCAGGGGAGGCAGGCATAAACGCCGTTGGAGCAACGATCGCTTCTGCGATTGATGATGCATTTGATGGGAAGATAAATATCGATACGTTGCCCGTAACACCAAATATTATAAAACATGCTAATGAATTAAATACCTAAAAACAATTTTTTAAAATCTTTAGAATTTAAAATAGTATCTGCACGATCAGAAAGTCTTACTTCTCCTCCATCCATTACATAAACCCATTCGGCAATCTCCAAAACATCTTTTGGATTCTCCTCAACTACCCAAACAACACTAGTTCCATCTTTAAGAATAATTTTAATACTGTCTGCAACTTCTTTCGATAATTGTGGTGAAAGACCTGTAGTCGGTTCATCCAATATAATTAATGTTGGGGAGTTAATTATTGCACAACCAATAGCTAGCATCTGTCGCTCACCGCCAGATAAATTACTTGCTCTAATGTTTATTCGCTCCCTTAATCTCGGGAATTTTTGATAAATATTATCAAAAGACAAATTTCGAGCGTTTTTATCTTTTGCGGTTGTTGAAATATCTAAATTTTCCTGGACGGTCATCGTCGGAAAAATATTCTTCACTTGAGGGACAAGAGCTATCCCTGATGATATTATGTCAAATGTAGATGTATGCGTAATATTTAAGTCATTAAAAAAAATTTCACCAGAAAAATATTTAATTGAGTTTATCAATGATTTTGTTAGCGTGGATTTTCCCGACCCATTCGGACCGATTATTGCGGTAAGTTCACCTGAGTTAAATTTTACATCTATATCTCGGATAATTTCCATATTACCGTAACCGGCGGTTAATTTCCTAGTTTCTAGCATTGATTTAAATTCCTCAAAAAATTTTAGAGTAACGCAATTTAAAATTGCGTTACTCTGGTATTGTTTTTTTTAGCTTGGAGGAAATGCACCGGAATCTATAACTTCAGATACCATCCACTCTCCATTATCAACCTTAAGCAATCTGATAGCTGGAGCACCGGCGTTTCCGAATTCGTTATAATTCACATTACCAGAAGCACCATGATAATCAATATCATTGCCCGATGCTAATTCTTTGACACCGTCGGCGAAAGATCTAACCATTGCTCCGCCAGGAGTGGCAATATCGATCATATTCTCGTCTACACCCTCACCGGTCAAACCGCCAGATGCTTGCATGGCAAGAGCAGTGACCATGATAGCATCGTAAGTCTCAGCCTGATAGTATCCTGAAACAGGCTCTTCACCAAACTTAGCCGCATACAGTTCTGAAAATCTCTGCCAGCTTTCTTCTGATTCAACTTGTCCTGGAACTAAGGCGAAAACATCTTGTGTTGCCTCATTACCGGCTCCTGCAACGAAATCATCAGTTTGCAAATCTGTAGTAACACAGATGGTCCAATCATATCCTCTAGAGTACATTTGTTTAAAAAAAGTTACTCCAGTTGTCTGACCAGCCGCTATAAGAACAGTATCCACTCCTGATTTATCCATTTCAGCCAATTCGTTGTAGTAACTATTTGATCCTGGGGTTAAGGTGACGGTTTTAACTATCTCTCCCCCAAATCTCTCATAATTTCTTGTGAAAGTGTCACCAGCGCTCATAGTGCCTTCTAGGTTTTCAACAAATAATCCCACTTTGCTTTTACCTAATGTTTCAAGCATAACTTTTGCATATGCCACTCCCAAAAAAGAATCTGAAGCATTAACTCTATAAATATACTTGCCCGTTCCCCCCTCTTTATCAATTGCTTGTGTGCCTGCTGATGAAGTTATCACTGGAACCTTATTATCTCTCGCCATTTGTATAATAGCCACCAATGGGTCACTTTCAGGTCCAACAATTACAGGCACGTTATGTACGTCAATTAGTTTCCTTGCACCTTTAACAGAGCCCTCGATGGTAGAGAGATTATCCTCAATAATTAATTCTACTTTTTCACCATTAATCCCCCCTGCGGAATTTATCTCTTCTACTGCTAATTTTGCAGCGTTATCAAGTGGTGGTGCCCAGGCAGCATAGTCTCCCGTGTAGCCAATCATAAAACCAAACTTTACTCCATCTGCTTTCGCATTTGCTGAAATACAAATAGAGAAAAAAGAGATTAATAGTAGGTATAAAAATTTTTTTCCTTTTTCGCTTATTTTTCCCAATTGAGCCTCCTTGAGATTAATGTCATTTTTTATTTCCAATATAATTATTTTTATCTTGAAAAATAATTATATTGTTTCTTTAATATACTGTATACAAAGATTGTAATAAAGAAAATATATGATTAGTTTTTTTTAGGCGATGATATGGATATATTTATATACGGACTTGTCACTGGCAGCATTTTATTAATTTGCGCGTTGGGTTTTTCTATGACCTTAAAAACCGAGGGTTTTATCAACGTAGCTCACGGTCAAATGCTAATGTTAGGCGCTTATTATGCGCTCGGGTTAACGTATATAGGATTTCCATTTATAATTGCTGCATTTTTAAGTGTGTTATTTTGTGGTTTTACGGGCCTCCTTTTTCAAAGAGTTTTATTTAAGCCAATCAAAGGTAACGGAATATTAGTGCAGCTTTTTACTTCTGTGGGTTTAGCCTATATGATAAATGGTCTAGTGGGTGCAATAGCTGGTAAAAGAATGTTATCTTTTGATATTCCAATAGCTAGGGTAATTAAGGTAGGGGATGTTTACCTGGTAACCCCTTACGAATTTATGATTCTTGTCATTGTATTGATAACAGTTTTAATTCTTCATTTGTTTTTACAATACTCTATTTTAGGTAAAAACATACGGGCTGTAGCAGATAATCAAGAATTGGCAAAAATTAGGGGTATAAACCCTGACAGATGTTCAGATCTCGTTTGGTTTATTGCATCATCATTAGCAGGTTTAGGTGGAATTTTCTTGGGTATTTTGGGTGCTGTACATTTAAATATGGGGTGGCAGCAAATTGTGATGATATTATCTGTAACCGTATTAGGAGGCTTAGGAAGTATTTATGGGGTAATGCTAGCGGGTTTGTTATTAGGGTTTGCTATGGAATTTGGGCTACTTGTTTTTTCCTCAAATTACAGAACAGCTATTGCATTTGGCGTGATAATCCTAGTCTTGGTAATAAGGCCGGAAGGATTACAGTCGCTATGGCAAAGTAAAGGGAGAGAAAATTAATGGAAGGTTTTTTAATTTTTTCTATAAGTGTTCTTACTTTAGCATTTGTATACGTAATTTTATGCCTGGCTTTAAATATAGAATGCGGTGTGGCTGGAATGTGGGATTTAGGAATAGTTTCCTACTTTGGAGTTGGCGCTTACTCATATGCGATACTTGTTGCACCCGCGGCAGCCTCTTATCAACATTATTTATTTGGATTCGAATTAAATCCGGTTTTTGGCATTTTGTTGGCAGTGACAATGGGTGGCATAAGTGCATATCTAATTGGCTTACCGTCGTTGAGGTTAAGGCGTGAATATTTCCTAATTACAACTATTGCTTTTTCAGAAGTTTTGAGGATCACGTTCTCAAACGAGAACTGGCTCACTAATGGTGTTGCAGGCATCTATAACATAGAACAACCTCTTAAAACGTTTTTTAGCCCCGACATTTATTTAATTCTTTTGTTTATAGTATTTTTTGTTTTCGCTATTATCACATATTTTATAGTTAGCAGATTATCTAATTCTACGTATGGGCTTAGCTTGAAAGCACTTCGAGAAAATGAATCTCTTGCTAAAACAGCGCGAATAGAGCCGAGCAAACAATATCATAGTGTTTATGTTTTTACCGGCTGTCTGGCAGGGCTTTCAGGAGCTCTTTATGTATGGTTAAACACCTTAATTGTGCCTACTCAATTTACTCCTAATGTAACTTTTTTTGTTTGGACTGCTCTGATTATTGGCGGTATTGGAAATAATAAAGGAGCTTTTTTAGGAGCTATATTTTTTGTAATTTTGCTTGAAACTCTAAGTTTTTTAAATTTATCTGCAGAACTTGCGCTTGTTATTAGTTCATTGAGAATTGCGTTAGTGGGCTTAGCACTAATCCTAATCCTACGATTTTTACCAAATGGACTGATTAGCGAAAAGCCAAGGTTTCTGTAATTCAAAATTTAGTAAATGAGATAGAAAGACAAATAAATGCTTGAAGTTACCAATATTAACAAATTTTATGGGGGCGTAAGAGCAGTTGAAAATGTTTCCTTAGAAGTAAAAAAAGGGAAAATTATTGGACTAATTGGAACGAATGGTGCTGGTAAAACGACCCTTTTTAATGTAATCAGCGGATTTGACAAATCAGATAATGGAATTGTTAACCTCTCTGGAAAAGATATAACCAAGCTCACTCCGTCTAACATTGCAGAACTTGGTTTGATTAGAACGTTCCAAACTGCTACAGGATTTCCAAGGCTCACAGTACTAGAGAATTTATTAGTTTTTTCTAGTAAAAACAATTTTAACTTTTTTAATAATTTCCTAATTAAACAAGATAATTCGCACGATCTAATTGAAACAGCTGAAAACGTTCTAAAAAACTTTGGCCTGCTTGAAAAGAAAAACCAATGGGTTGGAGATTTAAGCGCTCCGGAACTAAAAATATTAGAGTTCGCCAGAGCAATTATGGGTGATCCCTTAATTATGCTCCTAGATGAGCCAGCTGCCGGTGTAAACCCCGCATTACTGGAAAATCTAATGAGCATCATTACTGAGCTAAACAAGAATGGCGTCACATTTTTGATTGTTGATCACAACCTTAGATTTATATGTGAAATAACAGATTATATTTACGTAATGAATGATGGAAAGTTAATTGCTGAAGGAACTCCCGACACTATAATAAATAATGAGTTAGTAATACAAACTTACATTGGGAAATAAATATGAGAGAGGTGTTAGAAAATTACTGGCATCCAGTTGAAGTTGCAAAAAATTTGAGTCGTGAACCTACCCCCATTAATTTATTGGGAGAAAGATTGGTAGCCTACATACATGAAGATAAGCCTATAGTTTTCAGAGACTTATGTCTACATCGCGGCGCTAGAATATCAGGTGGTTCAGTGGACGAAAAGGGGGCAATTCAATGTCCATACCATGGCTGGAAATTTGATAATGGAGGAAATTGTGTTTCCATTCCATCTATGGAAACGTCCAAAAAAATTCCTAAGTCGTGGTGTATTAAAAAATACTCGGCAAGAATAGAATATGATTTATTGTGGGTAAATTTGGGTGAAAATCAAGAGCCATTTCCAACTTGGCCGTCCAACGCATGGATTGATGAAAATTTTAAAGTATTTTTAGTTAATACATACATTTGGAGCGCCAGCGCTGGAAGAATTGCAGAAAATGCAATAGATTTCTCTCATTTTAATTTTGTTCATAAAGGGTTTACCGAACTAGCAGATGGCCCTCTGATTAAAGAGCACGAAGTAAATACTTCTGGTGATCAAATAAATTATGAATATTATGATTCAAAACTATTGAGAAAATATAGAATTGATTTTCCGTTTACTGTTCATGATAGCAAGAGGGTGGTTAATGTTGAAAATCAACATAAAACCTGGTCAGAGAGGGGTGATAGTAAAGAGGGTGATACCACCATATTGACTTTTATTGCCTCACCTGTAGAGGAAAATAAGTCTATAATTTTTGTTTTTATGGCACGAAATTATAAACTAGACGATCCAAATTCAAATTTTACAGCTGGGTTTGACGAAATAATGGAGCAAGACCGAGCTATAGTAGAGGGACAGAAACCAGAAAATATCCCTCTCCAGATAAGAGCTGAGGTAAATGTAAGCGTTCCTGACGGTGCCTCTTTACATTATAGAAAACTTTTCTTAGATAAAGTAAAAATGAATACCGCATTGGAAAGTGTAGATGATTTGTTTATAACAAATTGCTAATAGAAAAAAACGTTGTAATATTTTAATATGAAGAATATCACGACGTTTTTTTATTTATTAATAAAGTTCTTTAAATGAAAACTAAAAACCTTTCATTTTCATTTAGAAATACAAGATGGGTCTATTTCAATCAACGGACCGTCAAACATAATTCCGGTTTTTCCGTTTTCTTGAACGGATGGAACGTAGGTTAGAGATGGAGACTTAGACGGATCAGGAAAAAGTTTTTCCCAGGTTCTTTTGAATATTCTAAAGTCTCTAGTTGGCTCAATCAAATACATTCTAACTTGATAACAATTATCCCAATCTGTTTGATTGGCTTGAAGTTGTTCTGTCAGTAATTCCATTGTGAAATTGGTTTGTTTTTCTATTTCAGATAATGTGTTTTTCATTCCATCAGGCACACCCTCATAGGATTTAAAATCGTTTGTGGGTATTTGCCCAGCAAAAAACCTCCAGTCGCCAACAATCATAGTTGGAGAAAAATTTACCCCTCTAACAGATACTGGGTGCCATCTTAAACCATCAAATGATTGTGTCTTTTTCAGATTATCGTTTGGTATAACCACAGTGAGATTAGGAGTACACAATGCACCTGGGACGATTAAACTATTTACTGCCATAGAGCTCCTTGGCGGGCAAACTCCCATATATGAGGCAGTTACACCGTCTACAGCGTGGAAGTTTAATAAGTCTGTTTCATATAGTTGGCTGTCAACACAATTCTCTAACGAAGTTCCAACTTGAGATAAAACTCGGTTTAATCTCTCACAGATATACTCCATTTGCATTTGCGCATTGTTTCCATAATTTGGGAACCCTGGTGGTTTTCCAACAGCAATACCATTTATAAAATCTGTGGCTGTAAACGCAGAGCAAAACACTAAGTCACCGGCTCTGACAGCATGAGATGCGCATTCAGCCTCAATGTTTGCATCACTATCGGGATCATTTAGATATTCTAATTTGAGATTTGATTCCCCTTCTAACGCTATGGCGTCCAAACTAATTTTACAATTTGGCATTGGAAAATTATCACCAACCACTAATGTTGTTCTAGCAGGTAGCTTATTTCCTACCTTATTTTTCCAAATACTTTTGAACTCAAAAAAATCATGTTCACTTGCAAGGCAGACTTCAACTTTTATAAGTTTAGAAAAATCACTATTGAAAATTTTTAAGTAATCTTCCAATTTTTCGAAACATAGACTTGTTTGCAGTTCAATATCAGAAGGACCCATCTGACCCATATTTGAATTTGACAAAACCACACCATTATCCGATGCGATTGGGTATATAGTTGAGGTGTAAAGATAATCTCCTACTTTTGTTATCTTTGGTGCAGGGAGAAATTCAGATTGTTCAGAACGTTCGAGCTTCATAAGCAACTCCTAATATTAAACTTGGTTATTCGTATACTGTATTCAAATAATAGCCTAAAAAAACAAGATTTGTCAAACCAACCTTAATCGGCTTTTCCTCATTTTTTATTCAATAATTTATTTAATGAGATGTATGCAAGAGATACAAGAATAAGAGAACCTCCTAGAAATTCTTCTCTTGCTATTTGTTCGTTAAAAAATAAAAATGTCCATATGGGTGCAAGAATTACTTCTGCTAACGCAATCAAGCTTACATAGGGAGCGAGCAAATATTTTGTGCTTAACAATAGAAACAGCATCCCAGCTCCTGTTGTAATTAGGCCCATCAAAACTATGATCACTGCATACTTAAATTCAATAATAATATTAATTTCAAAGTAAATATTAAGAGTAGCTGCAAAGATAAGAGCTAAAAGACCACCAAACATTCCTCCGTAGGCAATTTCATTTGACTTAATTGCTCTAGAACAAACGATAGAGCTTGCAAAAAAAAATGACCCTAATAATGCTATGATATTACCAAAAGTTTGACTTAATGGATTCGAACTTAAAAAAATTAAAATCATGCCAAAAAAAATAAGTGTTAAGACTATAAGAATATTTTTAGGCAATTTTTCTTTTAGAAATAGTCGGCTTAGAAAAACAGAAATTAGAGGGGCAACTGACAACATTAAAAGGCCGGAGGCTACCGAAGTGTTCAATATAGAAAATACATAACAGAAAAAGGATAACGATAAGAATATGCCAGTAACGAATGCTCTTAAAGGGAATAATTCCGTGTTGGAGAAAGAGATTCGTTTTTCAAAAAATATTTGATATAGCACAAAAACTATGGTTACGGATATTGACCTGTAAAATAAAATTTGAAACCCGTGAAAATTATATAAAGAACGAAGAAACAACACTTCTAGACTTAACAAAGAAGCTCCAATTAGAGCAAGTGCGACACCATATGTTGATGATAAATTAACGTTATTTAGGATACCTTTCATCAATTATTAATTTTATTATAAAAACTAAAAACTAGGTGCTGGACAATAGAAATAATGTCTTTTCTCCAGCATTTCGATATATGGTATCCTTCATGCTTAAAACACATATTACATGAAACACAGTCTACTCTATCAATCTTCCCAGTTCTAATTTTTTCGGTTAGGTCAGGTTCTCTTATAAAAGGTCTAGAGAGAGCAAAATATTCAGCATTTTTTTTGCCCAATACCTCTTTCATAAAATCTGTACTTCTGACGCCACCGACTAAAATCCTTGGCAACTTTATACCATAGTTCTTGAGCTCATTGAGCAATTTTAAATAATAACCCTCTGGTCTTGATTTTAGACGAAAACTATCGAATAAAAATATCCCACTTTTTAAAGAAATAAATTTAGTTATACCAGCAAAGGGTCGAATATTTTCCTTATAAGTAGTCATTAAATTATATGTTGGTTCAACTGTATCTAATCCTAATGTTTCTAATTTTTTAACCCTTTCCACACCTTCCTGAATGCTCAATCCATCTGATTGAGAGTCCTCAATACCAACTCTCGCAGATAAGAATATTTTATATCCTATTGTTTTTCTTACCTTTTTATATACCTCAACGATAAACCTATCTCTGTTTTCTTGGCTTCCCCCCCATTTGTCTTCACGCTTGTTTGTTATCGGAGAACTAAATTGAGATATTAAATAACCATTTCCGCCATGCAAATGAATCCCATCAAAGCCTGCTTCCATTGCGATACCAGCAGATAAACCAAAGTTATTTATCACATCCCAAATTTGATCCTCTGTCATTTCCGCTGGCTGTACCCCATATATGATGTTCTGCAATACAGAGGGTGCTTTCGTTTTTAGATTTTTAATCATAGATTGGCTTCCACAATGCGATAACTCAGCCACTATCGGAACATCAGACGAACGAACCGTTCTTACAAGTTCCCTTAATTTGTTAATATCGTTTTTAGCAGTTATGCCTAATTGAAAAGGGGCATACTGTCCTGATGGTTCTATATACATATGACCAGTAAAAATGAGGCCGGGTTTACCGAAAGCTATTTTTTCATAGAAATGAATAAGCTTATCCGTAACATCTCCAAATTTTGAAGCAGCGGTTTCAGATGTTGCAGCTCTAAATATTTTATTCTTCAAATTAATATTAGCGATAGTTGTTTTTTGAAAAAGACTTGAATTTGTTTCTATGTTCGGCATTTAATCTTAACCATAATACTATGTGGCAATCACCAATTGAGATGTTGGTTATATAGCTTTGAGAAACCATCCAAATCCTTTGATCGTATATGCTCGATCAGAAGTTCATGCTCATCACTGGCTTTAATAATGCCATCTGTATCTTTGACTGAAATAAACATCGGTCTTGTTTCTCTTAAGTCTGTTGCGAATCTTTTGAATAATTTTTTATTAGTATAAGAGAATAAAGCATAGTGAAAATCATCATTTAATTTTTGGAAAGATGCCAAAGAGCTCTTTCTAATTTTTTGATTTATTTTTTCTAATTGTTTGATAACTAAATCGTTAAAACCAGGAAAAGCTTCCGCGACAATTTTTAATTCTATCAATTTACTAAGCTCAATCATTTCAGTGATATCGGAATGTCGATATTCCGTTACAATGAAAGAGCCTTTTTTATTGGTTCTATGTATTAATCTGTCTTTTTCTAATAATTGAAGAACGCTTCTAACGGGAATGCGACTTACTCCGAATTTTATTGCCAGATTATCTTGAACCAGCTGAGTACCTTGGGGCAAGGTCCCATTTTGAATTTCTTCTCTGATTTTATAATAGAGTTTGTCCTCTATTGATTCTTTAATTATTTGACTGTTGGAAGTTTTAGCCGCATTTTTGTTCATTGAACGATTTTTTTCTTCTATTAAATTAAATTGAATGAATTAACAATATTTTTATCAATCCCTATACTCTCTAAATGAATATTAATCAATTTAAAAAGTAAATTACAGTGCATATATAGATGCTAACACATATATTGTATACCAAATATAGTATATTATAAAAAAAAAACTTAAATTTTCTATAAAAAACAAATGCATAATTTGAAACTTAGTTATTGATGGGTTCTAATATTGTTGAAATCAGCTAATAATACTTTTCAGGGAACTATTTTTGCATGTTCCGCCGCAGCTCTTGGTGGGAGTACATTTGTTTTTACTCGCCTTATTCTACCTAGCTTGGACCCATATATACTTTGTTTTATAAGATATCTCTCAATATTAATAGTTCTCATATGTTTTTGTGGTGTAGGTTTCTTATTTCAGAAATATGAAAAGGGAGATATTTTCAAAATAATTGTTTTAGGAGTCATTTATTTTGGCGGGTTTCCAATATTCGTAGCACTTGGCCTTAAAACTACTAATGCCAGTAATGCGAGTTTGGTTTTTGCTACAATGCCAATTTGGACAGTTTTGCTTTCGTTTATATTCAAATTAGAAAAAATGACATACATAAAGCAGTTTTCTGTCATTATCGCATGTTTCGGTGTTTATTTTGCTGTAGGAGATACCTCAGAAGTATCTAAGGTTTCCAACCTTTCAGGAAATTTGATGGTAATTTTAGGAGCAATCTGCGCATCTTTTTTTACAGCTTTTTCTGGAAAATTTATCGAAAAATACGGCAATTTTCCAGTTTTGATTATAACACTTTTATCAGGAGTAGTTACAATTTTCATATTAATGTTAATTTTTGGAGAGAATAGTTCAAATCCGTTAAATCTAGATTATAAATTGTTGGGCGTTCTTGCTTTTCTTATTTTTCCAGGTGGTGCATTCATGATGCTATTATGGATTAAAGCTTTGGAGCTTTCAAAACCTGTTCATGTTTCAATTTGTTTAGCGCTAAACCCCATTACTGCTGCATTTTTAGGGTATTACTTATTAGGTGAGTATATTGGCCTCGAATTTTATTTTGGTTCTCTGCTCATTGCTTTTGCTATATTTTTGATACAAACCACAACAAAAACTAATCAATAATTTGTTAAAATGCCTTTAAACAAACTGAAAAGCAAATATAATGCTGAATGAAATTTACCAAACATTTTTCCTGAATATCCGACACAGGTCTATTTTATTTATCATTTTTGGTGTTTTCATATTGAGTTTATCGGATAACCTGTATTTTTTTGTCGATGGAGATGTTGGTATTTGGCAGTATCATTGTATAAGGAGTTCAATGATAGTTGCACTATTGTTAGTAGCTGCAAAAATAACTAAAACAAATCTTGTTCCTCAAAAAAAAACTAAGGTTTTACTTCGCTCTATCTTTAATACCCTTGCAATATTCTGCCATTTTGGAGGATTAACATTTCTTTCTGTAGCAGAGGCGGGCGCAGGTTTATTCACAGCTCCAATTTTTGTGTTAATATTC
>CABXZZ010000026.1 GCA_902516825.1 uncultured SAR116 cluster alpha proteobacterium | reverse complement strand
TAGCTTTTTCATATCGCTCTGTGCAAGTGCGACGAGAGATGTATAAATTATAGCAATAACAGAAAGTACAAATATAAAGGGTGCGAAATAGACAGATGCATCTGGAAACATGGGTAATGAGAAGCGAATAAAACCATACCCACCCATTTTTAATAACACACCAGCCAGAATCATAGACCCAGCCGTTGGGGCCTCCACGTGCGCATCAGGCAGCCATGTATGAACAGGCCACATGGGCACTTTTACAGCAAATGAGGCAAAGAAACCAATAAACAGCCAGTATTGTAGCTCTGGCGGAAAGTTAAAATCTGAAAGAACTGGAATATCAGTGGTTCCAGCTTGCAGATACATAACCATAATACCCACAAGCATCAAAACAGAGCCTGCAAGCGTATATAAAAAGAATTTAAAAGCAGCATAAACGCGCCGCGGCCCGCCCCAAATTCCTATAATCAAAAACATCGGAATTAATACGCCTTCAAAAAACAAATAGAACATCATCATATCGAGTGATGCAAACATTCCAACCATCATTGTTTCTAACACAAGGAATGCTATCATAAATTCACGGATTCTATTTTTAATGGAATGCCAGCTCGCTAATATCGAAAGCGGTGTTAAAAATGTTGATAGCAGAATAAAGGGCATCGATATGCCATCCACACCCAAATGATAGGATATACCGCTACCTGCGATCCATTCAACTTGCTCTTCGAATTGATAGCCCGCCATCGTGGTATCAAATCCGAAATACAAGATAAGAGAGACAATAAATGTGAAACTGGAAACCCAAATTGCAAGCATTTTACAATTATGCTCGGACGATTTGTTATTCCCGCTTGCTAGGAGAATAAACAAAACACCCATAAGAGGAAGGAACGTTACGATAGACAGAATTGGCCAAGATGACAGCATATTTTATCTCCCAAATCCGCTGAAATACCAGGACAACAACATCACAACCCCTATCATCATGGCAAATGCATAATGATAAACATATCCAGATTGTAATTTTGACAATTTGTTAGAGCCATTAAGCACGAGTCCAGATAAGCCGTCAGGTCCGAACGTATCAATGGTTTGCTTATCACCTTTAACCCACAAAAACGTGCCAAAGCGAACCGATGATCGCACAAATAATAGGTCATACAACTCATCAAAAAACCATTTATTGAAGAAAAGCGAATGTATTGGCCTTGCCATCGACACAACCTGTGCAGGCAAAGACGGAAAGATTAGGTATGCGATAATAGCCAGACCAACGCCTGATGCCGCAAGAATAACAGGAAGTCTTTTAACCCATTCTGCAACGTGATGTGCCTCTTCCATTGCATGATGTGCAGGTAAAATAAACAGCGAGTCTCCCCAGAAATAACTCATATCATAGCCAACAAAGCTTTGATAACCAAACCAGCCCGCAAAAATCGCTCCAAAGGCAAGCGGAATGAGAGGTAATATCATAATTGGTGGGGATTCATGAACATGCTCAAACACCTCTGAACTACAACGCGGTTTACCGTGAAAGGCCATTATCAATAACCGCCAGCTATAAAATGCAGTTAACAATGCAGCAGCACAGCCAAGCCAAAAGGCCATTTGACCTGTAAAACTGTTAGAGGCCCAGGCTGCCTCTAAAATCATATCTTTTGAGTAATAGCCTGCAAAAAACGGAAAGCCTGCCAATGCTAGTGAGCCTATCCACATTAAGCTATAGGTTATTGGGATTTTTCGCCAAATACCGCCCATATTTCGTAAATCCTGCTCATCTGAAAGCGCATGTATGACAGACCCTGCCCCTAAAAATAAAAGCGCCTTGAAAAAAGCATGGGTGGTAAGATGAAACATTGCGGCCGGATAGGCAGAAACACCCGCTGCAAAAAACATATATCCTAATTGTGAGCAGGTGGAATAGGCTATTACGCGCTTAATATCAAATTGTGTCATTCCAATCGTAGCCGCAAAAATTGCGGTAAGCGCGCCAACTACTGTTATCACATCAAGTGCAAATGGCGCATATTCAATAACAGGGGATAATCTGCAAATAAGGAAAACCCCTGCGGTTACCATTGTTGCTGCATGTATAAGGGCTGATACTGGGGTTGGCCCTTCCATGGCATCTGGAAGCCAAGTATGCAATCCGAGCTGGGCAGATTTACCCATCGCACCAATAAATAATAAGATTGCAGCCACTTCTAATGCTCGCAACTCAAAGCCTAAAAATACAATAGAGGTGTTAGAAAAATCAGATGCCTTAGAAAAAATGTCATCAAACTCTATACTTCCAAATAAGTAAAAAATTACAAAAATGCCAAGAGCAAACCCAAAATCTCCAACTCTATTTACAATGAAGGCTTTCATTGCCGCCTTATGGGCAGACGGCTTATGGTACCAAAAACCAATTAATAAATAAGATGCGACACCAACGCCTTCCCATCCAAAAAACAATTGAAGCAGGTTATCAGACGTCACAAGCATCAACATGGCAAATGTAAATAAGCTCAGATACGACATAAAACGCGCACGTGCCTTATCGTTATGCATATAGCCAATGGAATAAATATGAACACATGAGGAAACCGAGGTAACAACGATCAGCATTACAGCTGTCAGCGTATCAAACCGAAAAGACCAGTTCGCCACAAAATCAGCTGAATTAATCCATCGTGCAACTTCAAGAGTAACCGGATTATGTAACAATGCTACGTGATAAAATGCAAAACAGGATAGCAAAAATGAGGCGCACACACCAACGACTGTTATTATTTCTGCAGGCAGATGCTGCTGGCGAACAGAAAGCAAGCCTGCAAAAGCTGCGCCTAATAATGGCAAAAATACAATTGCTTGATAAAGCACTGCGTCACCCCTTCATCACATTGATATCTTCAACCGCAATAGACCCTCTATTTCGGAAGTAAATTACTAGAATAGCAAGCCCAATTGCTGCTTCTGCTGCAGCTACCGTCAAAATAAAAAGTGAAAATATTTGTCCAGAAATTGTGCCTGTGAAGGCTGAAAATGCTACCATATTAATATTTACCGACAGTAATATTAACTCAATGGACATCAAAATTGTTATGACATTCTTGCGGTTAATGAATATACCAAACATGCCAAACACAAATAATATGGCGGATACTGAAAGGTAGTGAGGAAGAGTGATTTCCATGATTTTTAAGACCTCTTCACACCTGTGTTTGAGGGTACTGACACAACTTCAATACTATCTGCGCGTGTGCGCTCTGTCTGACTTGCAATAGATTGGCGACGAACGTTCTCTCTTTTGCGAAGCGTTAAAGCAATCGCCCCTATCATGGCAACAAGCAATATCAATCCAGCAAGTTGAAACAAATAGATATAATCAGTGTAGAGAATGCGTCCAAGCACACGTGTATTACTGACTTCAGTTACCATTACCACTGTCTCAGGCATATCTGCGCTATTAAAAAACACAAATAATATCTCTGCCAGCAATACGCCCCCAACGCCAAGTCCTAAAGGCATGTAACGCTGAAAACCCTCTCGCAACTCAACAAAATTTATATCTAGCATCATCACCACAAATAGGAATAATACAGCCACCGCGCCAACATACACAACCACGAGTAACATCGCCAAGAATTCTGCCCCGAGTAACACAAATAACCCAGCGGCATTAAAAAAGGCTAAAATTAGAAACAAAACTGAATGAACAGGATTGCGCGAGGATATAACCATTAAACCTGCAAGACAGGTAATGCTGGCAAAGAGATAAAAGAATAACGTTTCAATCATGTATTTCTCCAACCAAAGCCAATCTTACTAGATAAGATTAAACACTGTGTGTAATTCATTGTTTTATTGTTAATTAGCTATCGCCATTTAGAATCTAATGCTAAATTACGAGCTATTTCCCCTTCCCATCTGTCACCGTTTGCAAGAAGCTTGTCTTTATCGTAAAACAACTCTTCACGGGTTTCTGTGGCAAATTCAAAATTTGGTCCTTCTACAATGGCATCAACCGGACAGGCTTCTTGGCAAAAACCGCAATAAATACATTTGGTCATATCGATATCATATCGTGTTGTGCGCCTTGAGCCATCATCTCTTGGCTCTGCTTCAATCGTGATGGCTTGCGCTGGACACACGGCCTCGCAAAGCTTACAGGCGATACATCTCTCTTCACCATTAGCATATCGGCGCAACGCATGTTCCCCGCGAAAACGAGGCGATAATGTGCCTTTTTCGAACGGGTAATTCAACGTTACCTTAGGCTTAAAAAAATACTTTAATGTAAGTGCCAATCCCTGAAGTATTTCAAGCAACAGGAAGGATTTAATTGCATTCATCGCAGCTTGCATAAAATAGGCTCCTTTTCTAATTAAGCCCAGCAGTCGCTGGCAGCATATCAAAACTGATTAAAAATCCGGCTGTTAGAACAACCCAGATAAGAGAAAACGGCAGAAATACTTTCCATCCTAAACGCATCAATTGATCATATCTATATCGAGGTGTCGTTGCTCTCATCCAAAGAAAGACAAATAACACAAAACAAATTTTCAAAATAAACCAAATTGGGCCAGGGATGATGTTAAGTGGATAAATATCAAAAGGAGGAAGCCAACCCCCTAAAAATAATATGGTCGTCATGGCACTCATCAAAATCATATTTGCATATTCCCCAAGGAAGAATAATGCAAAACTCATAGAGCTATATTCAACGAAATAACCTGCAACTAACTCCGATTCGCCCTCTGGCAAGTCGAATGGAGCCCGGTTTGTTTCCGCCAATGTTGAAATGAAGAAGACAATAAACATAGGGAACAAAGGCAGTGCAAACCATACAGTTCTCTGAGCTTCAATTATATCTGATAAATTTAGCGAACCAACACATAATAATACAGTGATAATCACCAACCCCATTGAGACTTCATACGAAACCATTTGAGCAGCTGAGCGCAACGCACCTAAAAACGCATATTTAGAATTACTGGCCCATCCAGCCATGATAATTCCGTAAACGCCAAGTGACGAGACAGCGAATAAATATAAAATACCCACATTTATGTCTGCAATTACAAGAGTTTCGCCAAACGGTATTACGGCCCATGCAACTAACGCCAAAACAAAAGTTAACATCGGGGCGATTACAAAGGTAACCTTATCGGCGCCTGCGGGCAGGATAGTCTCCTTCGATAGTAATTTGAGAGCATCTGCAAATGGTTGAAGCAAGCCAAATGGGCCTACAACATTTGGCCCTTTACGTAATTGCATAAAGCCAATAACCCTTCTCTCCGCAAGGGTGAGATATGCAACACCAATTAAAAGAGGGATGATAATAACGAAAACCTGAAGCACAAGCCAGCCAAGTTCAATTAGATATGTCAATTCAAGACCACTCATCTGAATTCCTATTCGGCAGCTATCTGTTTGGTATTATTTTCACGCGAAGTTCTGCTATCAGCCATTGTCTGCGACGCTCTGCTAATTGGGCACGTCATATAAAATTCTGTTAAACCAGCTGAGATTGGCTCGTCTGAAATCTTGCCTGACTTGCCAATCTTCTTCCATCTGGAGGAGCGAATTTGCCCTATCTCTGCAAAATGCGGAAAGCTTGAAACTAGCATCTGCCGGCATGCCTCATGAGTATCAAACGGCAATGGCTGCCCAATCACGGCTGAAAATGCTCTGATTATAGACCAGTCATCTTTTGCATCCCCCGGCGGGAATGCGGCTCGTCGAACCTCTTGAACACGGCCCTCAAAATTCAAAAATAACCCATTTTTTTCTGTATAGGTGGCCCCTGGCAATATAACATCTGCGCAATGCGCGCCAACATCACCGTGATGACCTTGATATACCACAAACGTATTTTCAAGCTTACTGGTATCAATTTCATCTGCCCCTAAAAGCCAAATCATTGCCAACTTTTCGTCAGCAGCATCAGCAAGCATGGCTCGAGCAGATTTTCCAGATTTTCCAGGCAAAAAACCAATATCAAGACCAGCAACACGCGAAGCTGCATTATGCACCGCATTAAACCCGTTCCAGCCTTTATGGACAACATCAAAAGTTTTTATAATTTCTGAGATATAGTGCAATAACGCTTTTGCATCATTGCGCGTATAAACACCATTTCCGACAATTATCATCGGGTTATTAGCAGATTGAAGCGTATTACAGAATGGGTGATTATTCTCAGCTATTTCTGTTAATATAGCGGCATTACTTCCGAGATATTCTGCTGGATAGGTTAAATCAACCGATTGTCCGATATGCGCTATCGGCAAACCACTAGCTAAATACTGTTTTCGGATTCTGGCATTCATCACAGGCGCTTCAATACGAGGATTACTGCCAATAATTAAAATAGCATCCGCCTCATCAATTCCTGCAATGGTGGAATTAAACAGATAACTTCCACGTGCATTGCCATCAATATCGGCACCATCTTGCCTACAATCCATATGCGGAGAACCAATTTTTTCCATCATAAGCTTCATTGCAAACAAGGTTTCAGCATCTATCTGATCACCTGCTATTACACCAAAGTTATTAGGCTTTACTTTTTTCAGTTTCTTAGCAATCGCAGCAAAAGCCTCGTCCCAGCTAGCCGCCTCCAACTTACCATTATCACGCCTTACATAAGGCTTGTCTAACCTTTGCGTTTTTAAGCCATCAATCGCAAAACGAGCCTTATCAGAAATCCATTCCTCATTAACATCTTCGTTCAAGCGAGGCATTACCCGTAATACCTGATTGCCTCGGGCATCAATTCGTATGTTTGACCCTTGCGCATCCATTACATCAATAGATTCTGTTTTATTAAGCTCCCAGGGGCGTGAGATAAATGCATATGGCTTGCTGGTTAAGGCACCAACTGGGCATAGGTCAATAACATTCGCGCTTAATTCAGATGCGATTGTTTTTTCAAGATAGGTTGTTATCTCTACCTGTTCCCCGCGACCGATAGCACCAAGGTCTGGAACACCTGCCACCTCTGTTGCAAAGCGGACACATCTTGTACAATGGATACATCGTGTCATAATTGTTTTAATCAGCGGGCCCATTTGTTTTTCTTCAACAGCTCGCTTTGCTTCTTTATATCGCGAACCATCATGGCCGTACCCCATGGCCTGATCTTGCAAATCGCATTCCCCGCCTTGGTCACAAATAGGACAATCAAGAGGGTGGTTTACCAACAGAAATTCCATCACCCCTTCACGTGCTTTTTTAACACGGTCTGTTTGAGTGCTGATTACCATTCCATCTGCGGCAGGCATTGCACAACTAGCGATAGGCTTGGGCGCTCGTTCCATGTCAACAAGACACATCCTGCAATTACCTGCAATTGACAGACGCTCATGATAGCAAAAACGTGGGATCTCGAAACCAGCTTCCTCACATGCCTGAAGCACGCTTGCTCCCTGCTCTACTTCCACTTCTATAGAATTTACCATTAATTTAGGCATTTATCTCATCTCTATTCCGCAGCTTGCGTAACTGTTTCATTCATCTCAATCCGCCGCTCAATTTCTGGACGAAAGTTTTTGATCAATCCTTGAATTGGCCATGCGGCGGCATCACCTAGCGCACAAATCGTATGACCCTCAACTTGTTTTGTGATTTCATATAAAGTGTCTATTTCATGAGGCTCTGCCTGTCCCCTGACCATCCTGTCCATCATGCGCCACATCCATCCAGTTCCCTCTCTGCAAGGTGTGCATTGCCCACAACTCTCATGCTTGTAGAAATAGGATAGACGGCTTATTGCTCGCACAATATCCGTGCTTTTATCCATTACGATAATCCCAGCCGTACCAAGCCCTGTTCCTGCTGCCTTTAACGCATCAAAATCCATTGTCATTATCTCACACACATCTTTTGTTATAAGAGGTGTGGATGAGCCACCTGGAATAACCGCTAATAAATTATCCCAGCCACCACGAACACCGCCAGCATGCTTTTCTAGCAGCTCCTTCAAAGGAATGCCCATTTCTTCTTCAACATTACAAGGCGCATTTACATGACCAGAGATACAAAATAACTTTGTTCCTGTATTATTTTCTTTTCCCAGCGAAGAAAACCAATCTGCCCCGCGGCGGAGTATGGTAGGACCAACAGCAATAGACTCAACATTATTTACGGTAGTTGGACAGCCATATAAACCAACACCTGCTGGAAATGGAGGCTTTAATCTTGGTTGACCCTTCTTACCTTCTAGGGATTCAAGAAGCGCTGTTTCTTCACCGCAAATATAAGCGCCAGCGCCGCGATGCACATAAACATCAAATGCCCACCCAGAATTTGCAGCATTACCACCAAGCAGGCCATCTTCATAAGCTTCATCTACTGCGCTCTGTAGTGCTATGTATTCATTTACAAATTCACCACGAATATAAATATAAGCCACATGCGATCTCATAGCAAAACCAGCTACCAAACATCCTTCGATTAATTTATGAGGCTCGTGCCTTATGATATCTCTATCTTTACAGGTACCAGGCTCAGACTCATCTGCATTAACCACCAAATAATGAGGTCTATTCGTTACCTCTTTTGGCATAAAAGACCATTTTACCCCTGTTGGAAAACCAGCACCGCCACGTCCGCGTAGTCCAGACTGCTTCATCCTATCCACGATTTCATCATGCCCAACTGCTAATATTGCTTTTGTATTATCCCAGTCGCCACGTTTTTTAGCGCCAGATAATCCAGCTTCCTGCCAGCCATAAATATTAGTAAAAATACGGTCTTTATCATGTAACATTAATTAGTTCCTACCCTGCTCAGCCAAAGTGCCAGCCGTTTTTTCAGACTTCTTTTTTTGCGATTTAGCCGCTATTTTTTCTAATGAGGTTGGACCTGTTTCAGCTTGTGAGCCAGAGCGCATCTTAACAGACCCAATTGGCGGCGGCGCATCCTTGCTTAAGGCACCGATTAATGTTTCAGTTGAATCATAATCAAGATCCTCGTAAAAATCGTCATTTACCTGAATAATAGGCGCATTCACGCACGCACCAAGGCACTCAACCTCAAGAAGGCTAAACTTGCCATCAGATGTCATCTCGCCAGAGCTAATACCCAGCTTATCTTTAATGCAACGTGTTACATCATCAGAACCACGAAGCATGCAAGGGGTAGTTCCACATAATTGCAGGAAGTACTTACCCACTGGCTTCAAATTATACATTGTGTAAAAGCTGGCAACCTCAAGAACTCTGATCTTTGCCATCCCAAGACGCTCCGCGATAAGCTCAATTGCTTTCATTGGGATCCAATTATCATGTTGCCTTTGAGCCAAATCCAGAAGGGGCATCACAGCAGATGCCTGCCTGCCCTCTGGATATTTAGCAATGATTTTTACTATCTTATCTTCATTTTCAGCTGAAAATGAAAAGTTTTCTGGCTGGTCTTCCGCAACTAGGTCGTGAATACTCATCTATCTATCTCGCCAAATACAACATCTAATGAACCAATAATAGCAACCGAGTCAGCTAACATATGCCCTCTAGACATCTCATCTACTGCAGCCATAAAGAAGTACCCAGGCGCCCTAATCTTGCAACGGTAGGGCTTGTTGCTTCCGTCTGATACCAGATAAACACCGAATTCGCCTTTTGGTGCTTCTACTGCGGTATAGCTCTCAGAGGCTGGAACATGGAACCCTTCAGTGTATATTTTGAAGTGATGGATTAAGGATTCCATTGACATCTTCATATCCCCCCTGCGCGGAGGTGTGATTTTATTATTCTGCGCAAGAACAGGGCCAGGCTCCATTTTATGAATGGCCTGCTTGATAATTGACAAAGATTGCTTCATTTCCTCGACACGAACCAGATACCGTGCATAACAATCGCCCGTTTTGCCAACCGGTATATCAAATCTCATTTCATCATAGGCATCATATGGATTTGACTTTCTTAAATCCCATGCAAGTCCAGATGCACGAATTACTGGACCGCTCATCCCTAAAGCCAGCGCATTATCAGCTGACAAAACCCCAATATCAACTGTTCTCTGCTTAAAAATGCGGTTATCAGTTAACAAGGTTTCTAAATCTGTAATGAAGTTAGGAAATTTATCACACCAATTAAGGATATCTTCTGCCAGCCCGTCTGGAATATCCTGATGAACACCGCCTGGGCGGAAATAGGCAGCATGCAAGCGCGCGCCAGAAGCACGCTCACAAAATTCCATTAAATGCTCTCGTTCCTCAAACCCCCATAGTAAGGGTGTCATTGCCCCAACATCAATCGCAAAAGTAGTAAGGTTTAGTAAATGATTTAAAATCCGTCCAATCTCACAAAACATCACCCTGATAAGCTGCGCTCTTCTGGGAACTTCAATTTGTAATGCAGATTCGATTGCGAGAGCCCATACGTGCTCTTGATTCATTGGTGATACATAATCCAAACGATCAAAATAAGGGAGTGCTTGCAAATAGGTTTTTTGTTCGATTAGCTTTTCTGTGCCTCTGTGAAGAAGTCCTACGTGGGGGTCCGCACGCTGGATAACTTCTCCATCCATTTCAAGGACAAGCCGCAGAACACCATGGGCAGCAGGGTGTTGCGGGCCAAAATTAAGTGTAAGTGGTCTAATCTGCATTTCGCCCATATGTTAAGAGCCCCCGTTTTTTTTAGCATTTTCTTCATTTTCAGCTTCTGCATTTAACGAAGAGTGAACAAGTTCTTGGTCCCCTTCCCACGGGCTTAAAAAGTCAAAATCTCTATATTCTTGTGTCAACTGGACCGGCTGATAGGCAACCCTCCTATCCATGTCATCATATCTGACTTCTACATATCCTGTCAGGGGGAAATCTTTACGCAACGGATGACCTTCAAACCCGTAATCTGTTAATAACCGCCTCAGGTCTGGATGGTCAGAGAAGAATAATCCATACATATCCCAGACTTCTCTTTCCGGCCATTCGGCAGATTTATAAACGCCAGTTGCAGAAGGAACTATTTGCCCCTCATCGATAGCGCAAATAATTCTAATGCGCCGATTATGTGTTACAGATAACAGTTGATATACAAGCTCAAATCTTTGTATTCGGCTTGGGTAATCTACCGCAGTGAGATCAGAAAGTTGCGAGAAATCCAAACTTTCGTTTGCCTTCATAAGCTTTAGAACAGAAATTAATTTATTTAGCTCGCATCTATAAACTAACTGTCGATTTATTGAAGGTACTCGTTCCGCTAAATTAGCCAGTATTTGTGTTGCCGAAGCTTCAAAAAATTCCTCAGCATTACTGATGTTCATCTCAGAGTTGGTGATATCTGCGGTTTTCACGAAAAATAGACCTACTTAAACTCATTAAAATTTTAATTTTATCGTTTGGCGTTTATCGCCTGCCATTTATCTTCTGGCGATAGTCTCGGTGCGTTTAATTTTTTTTTGTAATTGTAAAAGCCCATAAATCAATGCTTCCGCAGTTGGTGGGCATCCAGGAACATAAACATCTACTGGCACGATACGGTCGCATCCCCTCACAACAGCGTATGAATAGTGATAGTACCCACCCCCATTTGCGCATGAACCCATTGATAAGACCCATCTAGGTTCAGGCATCTGGTCGTAAACACGCCTTAATGCTGGCGCCATTTTGTTTGTTAGTGTTCCAGCAACAATCATCACATCAGACTGTCTCGGACTTGGCCGAAACAACATTCCATAACGGTCCATGTCATATCTACTTGCTGCTGAATGCATCATCTCAACAGCACAACACGCTAATCCAAACGTCATGGGCCATAGTGAGCCTGAACGCGCCCAATTAAAGAGTTTGTCTGCGCTGGCAATAACAAACCCCTTATTCGTAATTTCATCAGTAACGGCGTTTAATATTTTATCTTGAGTTTCTCCCGGAGGGATCGGTCTGTCTATTATAGGCGGTATTATTCCCATTCTAGCGCTCCTTTTCTCCACTCATAAATAAATCCGATAGTTAAAACTCCAAGAAAAACCATCATCGACCAAAATCCCATCAATCCAATGTCACCCAATGCAACGGCCCAAGGGAACAAAAATGCTATTTCGAGATCAAATATAATAAATAAAATGGCTACGAGGTAGAACCGAACATCAAACGGTTTGCGAGAGTCGTTAAATGCGTCAAACCCACATTCGTAGGCTGTTAGTTTTTCTATATCTGGTTCGCTTCGTCCGATCAAAACAGAACCAATAACAAACGCTGCCGACAATACAATAGATATCATCAAAAAAACGGCTATTGGCAAATATTCGGATAAATACATACCCATTCTAAACGTTAACCCCCGTCAAATTTAAACAATCGCCTAGTCGACTAACTCGTAAATAGGTTACACGTCAGATAAATGCAAGTACCTTTCCACCTGTTTTTCACAAATTAAAAACTTAACATAAAGATAAAAAATGAAATGAAACATCATCGATTAAAAAATTACAAAAAATGATGTTACGATACTTGCAACTGTCTGTTTTTCTAATCTAAATACTTATTTGACAGGATTTACATAATGTCTGTTTGAAATACGCAGAGAATAATATTATGCTAAAATTTTATGCTGTCTTTATTGTAGGAATTTCACTTACTCATAACGCTCTTTGTGATGATGTAGTCTATAACTCCATCAGAGAGATAAATGCAGATATTGTATTTATGCGTCATGCCCTTGCCCCAGGATTTGGAGATCCTGAAAATTTTTTACTTTCGGACTGTTCGACACAACGTAATCTAAGTAGCATTGGGCAAAAACAAGCGATAAAAATAGGTGAACTATTAGCCAACTCACATATTCAATTTGATACTGTTTTGTCTAGCCATTGGTGTCGATGTTATGAAACTGCAACTTTAATGAGCCTTGGAGAAGTTGTCCGTTTCTCTGGATTAAATTCATTCTTTCAGGGGCACGTAAACAGAGAAGAAACACTGTTACAATTAAAGAATTATTTTGATGAAAAGCCTGATGAAAGACTAGATCTAATGGTAACTCATCAAGTTGTAATATCAGCTCTTACAGGAATAAACACAAATAGCGGGGAGTTTGTTGCTTATAATAGCAAAACTGGCGATACACGCCCGTTCACACTTGATATACCCCCAAAAAACTATTTGCCTTGAAAAGAAAATTTTACAAAAGGCTAGTTTGTAAGTGCAGGATGTTTAAAGAGTCTAGACCCGTTTCATTACCCTGATAACTGGTCAGCCCATCCAGCAAAAATACGCTCTAACACTACTACGAAATAATATAATACTATCCCTAATGCTGCTAGAGCAATCAAGACAGAAAACATGAGCGGGTAATCTGAATTTGTTTTTCCGCTATCAAATAACGCACCTAGCCCTCTTCCATGAGGTGATACTATTTCCATCAAGTTTGTACCGATAAATGCCAATGTCACAGCAACTTTTAACGCTCCAAAAAACTCGGGCAAAGTTTTAGGTAGAGCAATCTTCCAAAAAATTGTAAGCTTAGATGCTCCTAACGCCCGTAATATATCTCGATATTCTGGCTCTAAGGTTGAAAGTCCGATAGATACCGATACCGCAATAGGAAAAAACGATATTAGAAATGCTATCAACACAGTGTTAAAATCATGTTGTCCTATAAAAATAAGGGAGAGTATAGGAACGATGGTGGCTTTTGGAATAGCATTGAAGCCAATAAGCAGAGGATAAAGTCCCTCTTGTAATAGCTTAGAAAAACCCATGATCATGCCAAGAGCTACTCCTACAACTATCGATATTAATAACCCGGCCACGGTGCGCCAAAGTGTATCCCACCCAAAACTAAAAAATAGCATCTTATATTTCCATAATGATGGGCCTAAATCGCTTGGAGACGCCATTTTGTAATTTGGCCACTCATTGAACCAAACCAACCACTCCCAAAATAAAAGAAACAGAATAATTGTTAAAAAAGGGACAGTAAAACGTCTCATTTATCCTCCAACTCTTTTCTTCTTGCTATTCCGATTTGCTCTCTCAAAATATTGAGAAGCTCATTTGCATGAGGCGTGTATAGTTGGTCTAAATTATCATTACTTTCTTTTTCAGTTTTCACACTAAATTGATTTTTTGCTGGCCTACCTGATAACACAATCACTTCATCTGCAAGAAACATAGCTTCTCGGATATCATGAGTGATTATAAGACAAGTGAAGGACTCTTTTTCCCGTAGACTGTTCATTGTAAGCCACAGATCTTCTCGCGTAAAAGCATCAAGAGCGCCGAATGGCTCATCTAAAATCAAAACCTCTGGTTTATGTATTAAAGATCTGCAAAGTGATGCCCGTTGTCGCATGCCGCCCGAAAGCTCAGAAGGTCGGCTATTTTCATATTCTGCCAAACCGACTAATGCCAGCAATTCTCGTGCCCTTTCGACTTTCTCTTTGCCATTAAGGTTGTTATGCACGATTTCTAGGGGCAACATTACATTCTTTAAAATATTACGCCATTCAAGTAAAACAGGATTTTGAAAAGCCATTCCTATATTGGAACGTGGAGAAAAAACTGGAACGTTATTTAGAATAATGCTACCCTTACGTGGTTTGATCAGTCCAGCTATTAATTTGGTAACAGTTGATTTTCCACAACCAGACGGTCCTATAATCGCACTAAAACCATTCCTAGGAACACTGAAAGAAAGTTTATCAAGAACCTGTATTTCATTATTTTTTGAAGAAAAATAATGAGAAACATTTTTAAATTCTATCAAATTATTACCTGCTTGCTAATTTGATTAAACATATCAACATAATATCGCAGCCTAACAGGATAAGGCTGCGATTAGAAATGTTATTTAAGCAAAAACCCACCTACTGGCAGAAATTCATCGGTGAAATATAACGTTGCATTAGGTTTATTGACGTAATCATAAGTCTCGCCAAGTTGATTTATAGCTTTGTCCATTCTTTCACTGTCAATCGTACCCATGCCATTACTCAATACGTAATCGGTAAGGACATTTGCCTCAAGTGCGAGAATTAATCGCCGCTCTTCTAATTTAGAGTCTGCAGCCGGATTACGTTTAATTAACGCTTCCGCCGCAGAAGATGTGTTAGCAATAGCATCTTTCCATCCAGCTGCGGTCGCCTTTAGAAACCCCTCAACAATTTTTTTTATTGCTGTTAGCGAATTCCGTATTAACAATTATGGCGTTTCCATAGAGACTTAATCCATGATCAGCCATTAAGATCGTACTAATATCATTCTCCGGAACCCCTAATCTAACAAGGTTAAGATAAGAAGAGAATGAGAAACCAGTTATGGAATCTACTTTTCCTTCAGCAAGCATTGGTTCTCTGGTCGGGAAACCAACTGGTTCAACGGTGATTTTATCCATATCTAAGTTATTTGCTTTTGCGAAAGCTGGAAATTGTGCCCATGCGCCATCTGGCGGGGGCGCTCCCAAAACTGAGCCTTCTAAATCAGACGGATCAGATATCCCAAGCGACTTTCTTCCCACCACGGCGAAAGGAGGTTTATCGTAAACCATCATAACCGCTATCACTGGTGCTCCAGGGTTTTGGTCCAAAAACTTAATAAGGGAATTAATATCTGCAAAGCCAACCGGAAATGCACCAGTGGCTACTTTCGGAATAGCATCAAGAGAGCCTTTACCAGCTGAAATTTCAACAGACAAACCCTCAGCTTCATAATGACCATTATCAATTGCTAGAAAATAAGGGGCAGATGGCCCCTCAAATTTCCAATCCAAAGCGAACTGCAATTGCTCCGCTGCGAACGACGAGGTATAACCAAAAATAATAAGAAATGACACAATTAATCTTTTAAGTAATTTATTCATATCTTGTTACTCCTTTCATTAAATTTTATTTGTTAATTAACACTTCAAGAAACACTGTAGGCTAATCAAGAAGGAAGTGCTTTTTTGTTTTCACTGTGATGCACATAATGAATAATATGGCTCAAAGATAAAAAATTTTAAGATTCCGCATGGAGAGCCAAGAAAATGTTGATACTTCATATTTAATAAAATAATCATATGTAATTGTATTTCAGAGATTGGGCAAGCATCTTGGATACATTCTTAAGCCAGTTGACGAATGCTACTACCACGATTCGGGATAGAACAAAACTGGCACAAGAAGTTAATGCATAGTGTCCAAAGAATTTAACTCAAATTTAATAATTTCAAGCTTACTTTTCCCCAAAATAGTTTGTTGCATTCATTTTATTGACTAAAATTTAATTATGTAATGTTATAACATAAATATAAAAATTGATAATTCTCTGATTAAAATGAACAAATAGAGAGGTAAAAAATGTCTTTTACTCAACAAGTTCCCGTAACGGTGTTAACTGGTTTTCTCGGCGCGGGTAAAACTACCTTATTAAATAGAATACTTACTGAATATCACGGCAAAAAATACGCGGTGATTGTAAACGAGTTTGGCGAAGAAGGGATAGATAACGATTTGGTAGTAGATGCAGATGAAGAAGTTTTTGAGATGAATAATGGGTGCATTTGTTGCACCGTGCGTGGAGATTTAATCCGTATCCTAAGCGGACTTATGAAAAGAGCTGATAAATTAGATGCAATAATTGTAGAAACAACTGGATTAGCTGACCCAGCACCGGTTGCACAAACTTTTTTCGTAGATCAGGATGTTGCAGAACGTACAAAGCTTGACGCTATTATTGCGGTAGCAGATGCCGTGCATCTTAATAGCCAACTTGGAGAACATCATGAAGCCGAGGAACAAATAGCGTTTGCAGATGTTGTTCTTCTCAACAAGACAGATCTTGTAGCAAACGAGGGACTCGTAGACATTGAGACACGAATTAAAAAAATTAATCCTTACACGAAAATAATCCAAACTTCTCGATGTGAAACAGAATTGGACAATATTATTGGTCTCGACGCATTTAGCTTAGACCGTGTTCTTGAAGTCGAACCAGATTTTCTTGATTCTGATCATGATCACGAACATGATGATGATATCAAAAGTTTGTCGTTTATCTCTGAAGCCCCTTTAGATCTTGACCAATTTCAAAAATGGTTTGGTGAACTCTTACAAACAAACGGTCAGGATATTTTGCGTTCTAAAGGGATTCTTAATTTTTCTGGAATTGAAGAACGCTATGTATTCCAGGGAGTACATATGTTAATGGATGCGTCCCCAATGGGGGCTTGGCCAGAGAATAAAGAACGTATATCTCGTATTGTATTCATTGGCAGAAACTTAGAGAAAATGAATCTTGGACAAGGACTTGCGGGATGCAAGAAAATCTAACTAGTTCTTTTAATAATTCTTCTGCAGACTATGTAGTCCGTGAAAAACAAACTGAGTTAGAGAGAAGAGGTATTAAACATTGTTTTAACGCTCCGGTGACATGCTCAACTGCGATCAAAGAAGCTGTTGTAGCAGGTTTTGGAGATGGTACACTCGGACTCTTTAGACCTGGACTTTTTCCTGAGATAAAAAGGGCTCATCAAGGCACCATTCTCTGCATTGCAGCTGATGATGAATTTGTTTTAACGGGTGGAGATGACGGTTTCTTTTTAAGAACCACAGCTGATGGTCAGATTGAGGAAATCAGAAATTTTAACAAAAAATGGGTCGACTGTGTTGCTTTCAAAAAAGAGTTAGTAGCATGTTCGTCAGGCAAAAATGTATATGTCTGGGCTTCTAACCAAAAGGAACCAGAAGTGTTGGTACATAGAAGCTCTATTGGAGGTTTATCGTTCGATGAAACTGGAAATAGACTTGCTGTAGCTCATTACGGCGGCGTCACTATTTGGGAACTAAAAAAACGAAAATGGAAGTCCTCAGTATTTGCCTGGAAAGGGTTCCATGGAGCCGTTTCATTCAGCCCTAATGGTAAGTATGTTGTTACAGCAATGCAAGAGAACGCTGTCCATGGCTGGAGGATTAGAGATAAAGCAAATATGGCTATGGCCGGCTATCCTTCTAAAGTAAAAAGTTTTACCTGGGTTGGAGAAACACCATTCTTAGTCACCTCAGGCGCTGACGAAGCCATCTGTTGGCCGTTTGATGGTAAATCTGGACCAATGGAACGCTCACCAGTGTGCTTGGGGAAATATAATAATATTATGGTTACTAAAGTTCACAGTTTACCAGGCGAAAATGCGGTTTTTGCGGGCTACAGAGATGGCTCTGTTTTATTAGCCGAAATTAATGAAAATAATAGTGGTATCTTAATAAGAGGCTCTACTGGATCCGAAGTGACTGCTTTAACAGTATCGAGTGCAGGCACCCATATTTTTGTTGGTGATAACGATGGTAATATTCTGTGGTCACCTCTTTGGGCATGATGTTTAAGGAAAAATTTATGTTCGATCGAAAAAAAATAAATCCTGAAATGACAAGAAAAGTGAAATTGCTCATTCAAGAACAATTTGATTTATCAGAAGATACATTAATAAGCTTGTCCGAATTAAATTGTCACGAGCCTAGTTGTCCACCAAAAGAGACTGTTATAACGACAAGAGAAATAAACGGTGACAGTTGCATTTGGCGGATTGCAAAACCTATATCCGAGATCAATATAGGGGATATAAAAAAATTAAAAAACTGATTAATTAACCATAAACTGCGTTAAAAAAAAAGGACCTTGGATACTATGTTCCAAAACATTACAAACAAATGATTTTATCAATTGAATTTTTGGGAGGAGTGACGCGATTAAAGTGAATAAAACCAATTATTTCAATGATTTATTGTGAGATATAAATGAGATTAAGCCAGTGATATACCATAACAAAGGCATAATCAACCATATTCAGCAAGCAGCAGAGCATTTTAAGATTGACTATCTCACAAAATTTTCTGCTCCTTACGCGTCTTTTATTACTTTTGGACATTACAGGACATGTCAGATATGTTGAATATAATTCATATCTACAACTAATAGATATCAGGTATGTGATGAACGAGACCCGCAATGATGCCAAAAATGATGAATTTTTCTTTGACCTATTGAAAGACCAGTTCGTATTATTCTACGCTCTTACTAATGTTGCAATCGAAGTCTGTAAATCGACTCGCACAAGTTATCACGCAAAAATATGCTTGGAATCCAAAAAAAGGGAGAGGTAGGCTTAGACTGTTAACCAATAAATTTACTAAGATAGCTATATGGCGACAACTCATGTCATTTAATAAATGTCAATAGTGGTTTCAGACAAAAAATATTGGAGTTTTATAATATTTGTTATTATTAGCTCATTAATTCACTTTTTAAATTTGGCAATAGAATTTCTCCACTAGCTAATTTTGTTTGCAGGCCTGAAACAGTCTTTGTAATCAGCAAAGAACATATCTCAATCGCCGAGTCTTCTCTACTCATCTATTCCAATAAAAAATAAATCATACAAGAAAGAAATTAATTGACGCCGATAATTAGAATACCTTGGACCACCTACTTTATTGTTCTGACATTTACAAACTAGAATATTTTAAGGGTGTGGACATTTCAATAATTTATAGAAGAATTAAGAAAAAATGATAAACATACAAAAATTTTTAGATAACCCGCATTCTGAACAACATTTCTACATCTATAAATACAGAGCAACAAAAACAAAAAACCTCCCAAGAATATTATTTTTTTTGCATTATTATTAATCTCGAAAGATATCTCCGCTGAGACATTACAGATTGAATTTACCAAATTTGACACTTATAGCGCTGAAATCGTCTATATAAAAAGTGGAGACACAATAGAATGGTTACCTAATAATGGTGAACATAATGTGGAGTTCCTAGCGGGTCCTCACCTGGATTTACTTCCGAATAGATCAAAAATAAATACGTTTCATTCCGTCATTTTTAATGTGCCAGGCGTATATTTGTACGGTTGTACCCCACATCCTAACATGGGAATGTTAGGTCTGGTAGTCGTTGATAATAATTTTGAAAATATAGCGGATATTAAAAAGACTGAATTGTCTCCTGTAGCCAGTTCTGTTTTAAACAATTTATTAGAAGAAATTTCCCTAAATCTCAGGTAAACTAGCTTTTTTCCTATGAGTATGTTTCTCGGCTGTTTATATCACAACATATTTAATGAAGTAAATCATAGCAAATAAGAAGGAATTAATAATTTGATACTGCAATTTTCAGAAAGATAATTTATCCGAGTCCCAAACGCATTATGCCCCTCTTTAAAGGCCCAATATTATTGATTGCATCCAACCCAAAAGCTCTCAAATTTTGAAAAGCTGTTTGTTCAGAAGCGGCCAATTTATTTAGGAATCCCACAGAAAATGCTTTACCAAAAATTTCTGGAGAACGCTTAAATTGATATGCACTTAGCATGTCAGAGCTACCAACATTTCTAATGTTTTTTATGGATAATTGTAATATCGTTTCAATATCTTTAACACTCATATTGAAACCCTGCGCACCAATTGGCGGAAGTTTATGAGCGGCCTCACCTATGAGGGCAATTCTTTCTCCAACCAATTTTTGTGCAACCATTATTTTTACAGGGAGTTTAGTTGCTGCAGTTATTGGGGACATTTCTCCAAGTATAGATAGAGAGCGCTCATTTAACTTCAAAGCGAATGTCTTTTTGTCCAAGCTCAATAATTGCTCTGTAACTTCTTTGTTATTCATCCATACAATCGAGGAATGGAGATTCTTGTTATTATCTAATATCGGAACTGTTGTGAGCGGGCCCCCTATTTTATAAAGCTCGTTTGATATATTCTTATGTTCTAGCGTATGTTTTACATTAAATGTGAGCGCTAATTGATCTGTGTCTTTCTCAAAAACATCGATACCAGACAAATTTCTCACTACCGAATTCGCCCCATCTGCTCCAATAACTAATTTTGTCTTTATAAAATCACCGTTGGATAACTTTACTATTCTGAATTCTTTTTCTAAATACGAAGAAACCAATGAAGTGTAGTCAAGCATATTTATATTTTTGCAGGATTTCACTAGTTCACGAAAAATATTTATACTTTTTTCTAATGGCACGTTATAACCAAAATTTTTTTGGTTTATTTCATTAGATTGAAATATATTATTTGATATTTTTGGTGAAAAATTCTCAATATCTTTTTCATTAACTATTTTTAACGTTTCTAAAGGACAACTATAGGCTTCCAGATGTTTCCATACACCGATAGTTTTTAGAAATGATACTGTTGGTAAAAGATGCGCAGTTGTTCTCAATTCAATGTCTTTTTTTGACGAACTAGAAAATGTTTTAGATTCTACACAAAGAACATTGAATTTATAATTAGCGAAAGCTAAAGCGGCAACCAGTCCAGAGTGCCCTCCTCCAATAATACATACATCATAGAACTTCATTTTATATCCAATATAGCAAACATAAACCATTTATCTATAGCTAAACTTTTAGAAAACAACCGATAATTCTATAAAAATGTAATAGCATCAACAACGCAAAAAAAGACGACAGAAAGTTATTTCAAAGCAATAGGAAAAAGGTTGCGATTATAGGTTCTTCCTTAAATTAACATTGCCTTTAAGCTATTCTTTTTTATAACAGATTCAAAAAAAGAGAATTTGAGCAGGAAGTTTTGTATGCCAAAGAAGAAACACAAAGTCTTGAATATGATGGACTTGATATATTGCACATTGGCGCTGGCCCATTATTTCGTCAGTGGTTCGTTGCCCCAGTATTGTCTAAACTTCTAAAAGAATTTCTATTAGAACGTAATCTATAACTGGAACTATCAAGGTTTATGCGCTAGAACTATAACTTTAAAGATTTTGTAAAAAAATTTCTACTTAGCTACTCGCCTCATATTCTGACAAAATCATATACAATAGCTTGCACATCACCTTCGACCCATGCGTCATTCCCAGGCAATATCGGATAACCGTCTCCAGCTTTATAAGTTGCTTACGTTCCATCATCAAATACACAATGGATTGTTCCTTCCATAATTATTCCGGTGTGTGTCGCTTGACAACTATCCTTTCCAATCAGTGGTTTGATATCCTTTTACCATTTCC
>CABXZZ010000025.1 GCA_902516825.1 uncultured SAR116 cluster alpha proteobacterium | reverse complement strand
AACATTGTTTATATTTTCAGCATCTTGAGGTGTAGAAATCTCAATTCCTAATTCACGCAGGCGCTTAACATTATTATTTTCTGCAATATCACTTCCTTGAACCTGATAGCCAAGAGAAAACAATATCTCGGCAATACCGCTCATTCCGATGCCACCAATACCAATAAAATGAATGGTTCCAATTGTTAAGGGAAGGGCGGTCATTTAGTACTCTCGACAGTTGTTTTCTGACAAGATGCAATTGATACAATAATTTTGTTTAAAGCGTCTTTATGTGCTAGTTCACCTGCCTTTGAAGCCATTTGCTTGCATTTTCGCGGGTTAGTAATAAGAGATAAAAGCTCTTTTGTGAGTATTGTAGGAGAGCTCTCGGCTTCTTTTTGTGTCACAAGAATAGCTGCTTTCTCATCTGTGAGGCTTTTTGCATTTAATGTTTGATGGTCATCTAGTGACGATGGGAAAGGAATAAATATAGCGGCTCTTCCTATGGCAGCAATCTCAGCAACTGATGCAGCGCCCGCTCTTGAGATTATGATATCCGCTTTTGCCATCTCGTCAGGCAACTTGGTAAAAAACGAGGAGCAGAAATGTTCGATTGACATAGCAGAATATACGGCTTCAAGTTCAGATTGCTTCTTTGCACGCACTTGCTGTGTAATTGTTAGTGACCTTCGCACTTTTTCAGGTAAATAAGAAATAGCCTTAGGGATCAGCTTTGCAAATACTTCGGCGCCAAGAGAACCGCCTATAATCAGTATATGGCACGGTCTGTCTGTATTAAATTCAGATTTTTCCTGATAGTCAGCAAGTTCAAAAAAAACGTCCCTTACAGGAAGACCTGTAAATTTTACTGTTGTATTTTTTGGCAATGGCTGGCTATTTTTCCAGCTGAGCAAAATAGTTTTCACACGGGTGGCAAGAAATAAATTTGCTCTGCCGACGCGCGCATTTTGCTCATGAAGTATACCTGGAAGCTGAAATATATTCGCTGCAATTAGGGGCGGCACGGATGGATATCCTCCAAACCCGACGATACAAAATGGACGAAACCTTGCAATATAAAAGACAGATTGGATAACGCCAAAGCTGAGTTTATATATTGAGAGGAGCCTCTTGAGAATATTTCCAGTTACAGGCGATGATGCTGAAATAGTGCTGACTTTCTGTTCAGGCACGATTTTTTCTAATAGAGCGCGACCGCGCATATCTGTTAAGAATTTACAATTAAACCCACGTTCCCTTAATCCTTTGCAAACAGCCAATGCTGGCATAACATGCCCTCCAGTCCCACCCGCCACTATCAGAATACGATTAGACATCAACATCTGCTCCAATCATGTGACGTGTGTCACGAGTGAGGGCTAAAATGATACCAACAGTAATCCCAGAGGCCACAAGAGATGAGCCTCCATAACTAATAAGTGGTAATGTCATCCCCTTGGCAGGAATAAGGTCTACAGAAGACGCCATATGAATAGATGCCTGAATCGCAAACTGCATAATTAGCCCAGCACCAGCTAGCAGATTGAATAGGCTGGTACCAGCTGCAGATCGCTCAAACCCGCGCAATAGAAAAAATCCGTACAGTCCAATGAGGAATAAACACGCTAGAACACCATATTCTTCTGCTGCAACAGAGAAAATAAAATCTGCATGGGCATCCGGCAAATTAAGTTTTACTTGACCGTCGCCAGGCCCTACACCAAAAAAACCGCCTTCTGAGAAACTTTCTATTGACTTGTTTGTTTGCATAGAGCCGCCATCCAGAAAGTGATTTATTCGGGCTTCCACATGTGGCAGAAATAAGTAGGCTGCATATAGACATAAAGGTGCTAGTGCGATTGCAATTAGAACTAGTAGCATGGGCATTCCAGCTAAAAACATCTGAAAACCCCATGTTAGCGCAATTACAGATGTCATGCCTATATCAGGTTGTAATACTAAAATAAAAACTAATATAGTGGCAAGGCTCGTTGCCCATATCCAGCCAGGAAAATCTTCGCCATCTCGCCAAAGTGTTAGCAACCATGCGCAAATTACCGCAAAAAATGGCTTGGCGAATTCAGAAGGCTGAACTCGGAAAGGTCCAATAGAAACCCATCTTGTAGCACCGTTTACTTCATTTCCTACTAACGCCGTTATAATCATTAATCCGATAGCAGCAGAAAGGCCTAGTAAACTGATAACCCGGATTTGTCTTGGTGAAATCATGGAGAAAAATAACATCACGCACAAAGCGGGCAGGAGAAATATCAGTTGACGCCAAACAAAATGTTGTTCTGGCAGGCCAATTCTGACTGCTACTGGCGGGCTTGCGGCCATAACTAAGATGGTTCCGAGCGCCATAAGAACAAGCACTATGCTAAGCAGCCATCTATCCACCGTCCACCACCAAATTCCGATAAGAGATCTGTCTGTTCTATCCAACATTAAAGTACCTCCAAAGAGTGAAGGTGCTGTTGGCACAGTTTTTTAGCAAGGTCTGTAAATTGTCTACCCCGCTCTTCAAAACTAGCAAATGTGTCAAAAGAGGCAGCAGCTGGAGACAATAAAACAAAGCTATCAACGCCATCTTGAAGGGTTGAATTTTTAGCAGCTGCAAACGCTTTGCTAGTAGCATCTTCCAGACTCTCTGCAAGCGTTGTAGGTATCAAACCTGATAATTCTGACTCAAATAGACCTTTAGAATTTCCATATAGATAGGCGTGCTTGACCTGACTTAATTCTTTTATACAATTTGGTAAGCCGGATTCTTTTGCAAGACCGCCCGCACACCAAAAAATTTGCTGAAATGAAGATAATGCGCGCGCCGTTGCCGCATCATTTGTCGCTTTAGAATCATTTATAATTCGTAATTGATTTCCAGCTATATGACAACTTGCAACGAGTTCTAACCGGTGAGGTAATCCTTTAAAACTCAAAATGGCTGTTTCAATCTGTTTTTCTTTAATACCAACATGTCTGCAAATAGTTGCTGCTACTGCAGCATTTTCAGCATTATGTGGCCCAGATAAAGCAAAGTTTTGTTGTATCGCGTCAGGGGCGTCATCTTCACTTATCAAATGAAGGCGACACTCATATTCTGCCGGAAGTAGCGGTAGAAGGTTTAATCTATTACCGAGTACGATCAGTCCATCTGGCTTTACATTTTTCAAAGCCGCTGCCTTGGCAGCTGCGTAATTTGCCATTGAGCCGTGCCTGTCGAGATGGTCGGGAGATAAGTTAAGAACTGCAGAAATATCTGGATTTATTGAAGGTGTAATTTCTAATTGGTATGAGGATAACTCAACTACCCTAAAACCATTTAAGCCAGGGCTTTCTAATTCTGCCATTGATGTCCCAAGGTTGCCGCCGACGGCTACTGGTTTTCCAGAACTACTGAGTATATGAGCTGTAAGCGCCGTTGTGGTAGACTTCCCGTTGGTGCCAGTTATTATTATCCATTTGGATGCTGGCTGAAGTCTAATTACAAGCTCTATATCGCTTATAATAGGCACTACAAATTTCGCAGAGAGCAAAGATGCTGGATGCGGTTCTGGCAGATAGGTTGGAATGCCCGGACTAAAAACAACTGCGTCAAGTTCACTCCAAGGCCAGTCTGAATAATGTGCATATAAATTACTAAATTCCTCTGGAACTTTTTCTACATTATCATCAAAAACATAAGCTGTGATATGATTGCTTAAAGCTAACTTTAATGCAGCTAACCCTGATCTGCCTAAACCAAGAAGCGCTATTTTTTTAATTTTCGGATATTCTTTGTTCGCGGATTTAGGTTCATGCAACATTAATAAATCCCCTACCGCAACTTTAGCGTTGAAAGACTAATTAGAGCGAGAACAAAGGAAATAATCCAAAATCTGATTACAATCGTTGATTCAGGCCAACCTTTCTTCTCAAAATGATGATGAAGAGGGGCCATCAGAAATATGCGTTTTCCAAACAGCCGAAAGGAAGCTACTTGCAATACAACTGAGATTGTTTCCAATACGAATAAGCCACCGGCTATCGCCAGTACAAATTCATGGCGTGTAGCAACCGATATAGCACCAAGCGCACCACCTAGTGCAAGTGAGCCTGTGTCACCCATAAATATTTTAGCAGGTGGGGCATTAAACCATAAAAACCCTAGGCTGGCTCCAATCAAGGCACCGCATAGCGTAGCAAGGTCTCCCACTCCGGGAATATAGCTAATCTGCAAATAGGAGGCAAAATTAATGTTTCCAGAAAGATAAGAAAATAGGACAAAACACGAAGCAACAATCATTACTGGAACAATTGCTAAGCCATCAAGTCCGTCTGTTAAATTCACAGCATGTGAGGCACCAAGAATTACAAAGCTTGTGAATAAGAGGTAAAATAACCCCAAGGGAAGGAGCTGTTCTTTGAAAAAGGGAACGGCAACGCTGTATCTCAGCTCTACTGGTGATAGTTCTACGAATAGCATGCTAACAAATAAGCATATAACTAACTGAAGAAGTACTTTGCGCCTGCCACTTAAGCCTTTGCTGGTATTTCTACTTAATTTCATCCAGTCATCTATTAGGCCAATAGACCCAAAACTAACAATAACGGCCAAAACTGGCCAGAGATAAGAGTTTCCAAGAGGAACCCAAAGAAGGGAGGAAATCACAAGGCTTGAGAGTATAAGAAGCCCGCCCATGGTTGGCGTACCTTTTTTTGCGAAATGTGTATCAGGCCCATCATCCCTTATAGGTTGACCCTCAATCTGACGCGATTTCAGCCAACGTATAAAAGGAGTTCCAAAAATAAGTGAAAAAAGAAGAGCAGTGAGAACAGCCCCACCCGTTCTGAAGGTAATGTAGTTAAAAAGATTAAAGATTTGGTACTGGTCGCTTAAGGGCACAAGGATATCAGACAACATTTGCGATCTCCTTGTCAGATAATGATTTTAAATGTTGTACAAGCAAATATGCACCAGAGCCATGTGAGCCTTTTACAAGTATCACATCGGCTTTATGGATGAGTAAATCTATAGCAGATTTGGCTTCCTCGACGTCTCCGAATGTATAAACTAATGTGAAAGGTGTTAAGACTTTTTCTATTTTCTTAAAGGCAGAGCCAACCAAAATTATTTTAGATGGTTGCGCCTGAATTATATCAGGTACTAACTCGGCATGCATTTCATCGCTAAATTCACCAAGCTCAAGCATGTCTGTGAGGACAATAATTTTGTTAGCTCCAGGCCGGCTACCAAAATCTAAAATAGCGGCTCTTGTTGAAGAAGGAGAAGCATTATACGCATCGTCAATCAGGATAGTTGCATGGGTGTTGATTGTAAGATTTACCGCAGCTCCTCTACCGTCAAGTTCAGTTTGATTTAGCAGAATTGTACAAACCTTTTCTAAATCAAGTCCCATAAAATGACATGTGGCAATTACACTAAGCGTGTTCATTGCCCAGTGTTCTCCACGCATAGCAATGCCTACACGGTATTTAGTTTCTGCAATTCTAAATGAAATATGCTGTTTTATTTGGCTGTTTTTTGCGTCATCCACCTTGCGTGAGAGAAGCTGAACTGTGCTATCGCTACTTTCCCCAAAACTAATTATGGTCCCAATTTTTGCTTTTTTTGCAGCCTTTTCCAATATGGTATATTGGTTATCGTCCCTTGGTAAAATGATACAGCTATCGGGGCTCATACCAGCGCAAATTTTAGCCTTCTCTTTGGCAACTGCTTGGAGTGAATGTAAGTGACCTATATGGGACTCAGAGATTTTTGTAATAATCGCGATATTTGGCCTTACGAGCTGGCTGAGAGGGGCAATTTCCCCTTTATGGTTCATTCCTATTTCCGTAACTAAATAAGAAAGTGAGGATGGCATCGATAATAGTGTGAGCGGCACGCCAAGATAATTGTTAAAATTGCCCTGATTTGCATGTGTGTCCCCAAAATGGCTTAAACATCTGGCAAGCATCTCCTTGGTTCCAGTTTTTCCAACAGAACCGGTAACAGCAATTTTTACAGCATTTGTCTCTTGTGCAAATGCGCCTGCTAATTGATGCATTGAAGCTAAGGGGGAGGCCACAATTAGTTGAGGGACTTGTGCAATATTTACAGGCCTCTCGACAATAGCAGCCGCAGGTGGCTTCAACGCTGTTACAAAATCATGTCCGTCAAGATTATTACCTTTTAGGGCAAAGAATAACTCATTACTGTTAATTTCAAGGCTATTGATTTTGGCGTTGATAAATTCTTTAGAGGGGATTTGTTCAAGATGCCAACGTCCGCTGCATAATATAGCCAAGTCCCAAGGAGATAATAATTTCATCATTGACTATCTCCCGTAATCTGGTTGACATCACTCAGGCGCTTTACAACGTTTCTGGCAACAACTGCATCACTAAAGGGAAGTGTTTCTGAACCGATTAATTGAAGACTCTCATGGCCCTTGCCTGCGATCAGAAGGCTGTCGGACTTTTGCAATTGTTGAATTGCAAATTCAATAGCCTCATCTCTATTGCCTATTTCAATTGCATCAGGACAACCAGCTAAAATATCTGCTCTGATAACACTCGGAGTTTCGTTTCTAGGATTATCATCTGTAATAATTATTTTATCTGCTAACCGATGGGCTACTGCTCCCATTAAAATACGTTTGCCTTTATCACGATGGCCACCACAACCGAAAACAACATATACTTGTTTTTCAGTTTGGTTCTTCAGCGATATTAGTACGTGTTCTAATGCATCTGGAGTATGTGCGTAATCTATTACGATTAGAGCATCCTTTGGATGCCCATAGATAGGCTGCATGCGCCCATCTATAGCAGTTATGAAAGAAAGCGATCGTAGCGCAATTTCAACAGGTAGCCCAGATAGATAGGCAGATACAGCAGCGGCAAGAGCGTTATTTGCCTGAAAAGCGCCAGTTAAGCCCAGAGGACAAGTATATTTCTTATCCTGAAAAATAACGTTTAGTTCCAATCCATAGCCAGTGGGTTTTATAGATTCAATTCGAAAATCAGCTTCTGATTTCTCACCAAAAGTTATGATTGATACAGGTCGCTTTTCAACGGTTGCGACTAATTTTTTCGCATACGGATCGTCAATGTTAATAACCGCGTGACCACCATCTGCAAGGTGGTCTAAAAATAATTTCTGTTTAGATTCGAAATAAGCATCCATATTTGTATGATAATCAAGGTGGTCTCTACTCAGATTTGTAAAAACCGCAACCTGAACTTTGAGGCAATTCATTCTTTGTTGCTCTAAACCATGACTGGACGCTTCGATAGCGAGATAGGAAATATTTTGTTTACAAAAATCGTCTAAAGCAGAGAAAAAATACTCTGACGCAGGTGTGGTGAGACCCGAAGAGGACACTTCGAGCAAAGTGGAGGAACGTGCGCCAAGAGTCCCAAGGGATACAGCATTCCATGTATTGCGCTCCCAAATTTGTCGTAAGAACTCCACTGTTGACGTTTTGCCGTTAGTTCCGGTAACGGCAACCATAAAGCCAGGTCTTGATGGCCAGAATTTAGCGCAAGCAATTGCAAAATTACCTCTGACATTGTCTGAACGGAGTAATGCAATATTGTTTGGAACGACAAGGTCTCTGTTATCTGCTAAAATAGCAACAGCACCACTTTTTATAGCACTATCTATGTATTTATGTCCGTCAGATAAACTACCTGAGATAGCGGCGAATAAAGAGCCCTGTCGAACGTTGCGAGAGTCACTTGTTAAGTGATTGATAAATAAATCTCTATCTCCTTTTTCTAGCTTTACTTTACCTGTTAAATTGAATAATTTAGAAAGATGCATATACGGCCTCCTTGCCATCCAGTATCAATGGAGGCAGAAGATTCTGGCTATTTTCTGGCTTTGTTATGTCGACTGGATGAACTCCTAAAATTGGAGCAGTTTGATTCACAATATCTTTTATTGCTGGTGCAACAACCCATCCTGCTGTTGCGTAATTATAGGAATGTTGTTGGCCAACTGGCTCATCTACCATCATCATTATAAGATAAGCAGGGTCATTTGCAGGAAATGTCGCAACAAAAGTTACTCGGTTAGCTTTCCGATTAAATCCCTTATTTTCAACTTTCTCAGCGGTGCCAGTTTTTCCGCCAACAAGATAGCCTGGCGCATCTGCAAATTTTCCAGTGCCAATTTTATTACTAACCACAAGACGCATCATAGAACGCACCGCCATTGAAGTTTCTGTTGAAAAGATTCTTACTTTTTTAATTGGTTCATTTGTATTTCGTCTTAAAAGCGTAGGGGCGATATAATGACCATCCCCACCTGCGGCAGCAATAGCTGCAGCTGCTTGTACCATGCTTACCGACAAGCCATATCCAAAAGATACTGTCATTGCTGTGATATGTGACCAGTTTTCAGGTACCAACGGAATGCCGTTCTCAACAATTTCGATAGGAGAAGCAGCTAACAATCCGAGTTGCTTCATATATTTTTTTTGTGTTTCAGGTCCTATTAGCTGGCTTATATGGGCAGAGCCTATATTAGAAGATCTCACTAATATTTCTGCTAGCCCAATTGAACCTTTGATCGGGTGATAGTCATTAATAAAGTTTCCTGCGACACGAATAGGTTTGGATACATCAATGGTGCCTTGCATATCAAATGCACCAGTTTCCAGGGCAATAGCAGTATTGAGGACTTTAAAAACAGACCCCATCTCGTACACACCTTTGGTAACCTGATTAAAACGTGCTACGTCTGTGGATGTCATAATATGGTTTGGGTCAAAATCGGGAAGAGAGGTTGCTGCAATAATCTCACCAGTGTTAATATTTATAATTAAAGCAGCACCACCTAGTGCTTCGAATTTTTTTATTTGAGTATCCAGTGATCCCCTTAAAATCGTCTGTAAACCTGTATCGATTGATAAATATACATTCTCGCCAGAAGATAATGTTTCATTCTGGCTTTTCTCGATGCCGGCAATTCCTCTATTGTCTCTGTCTACTGCACCAATAATATGTGCAGCCTCCCTTCCTTGCGGGTAAATGCGTATAGTTGCTGGCTTAACATAGATACCAGGTAGACCTAGTTGAAGAATGGCAGAATGCCTTTTAGGCGTTAGTTTTCTGTCTAGCTCTATAAATCGCCCTTTCTTAGTAAGACGTTTCATAAGAGTTTGTTTATCCAACTTTGGTACATAGGGTAGTAGTGCTGATGCAACTTCTCGCGGATTAAAAATATGCTTTGGATCTGCGTATAGAATATTAACAGGAACAGTACTGGCAAGAATGCGCCCTTTTTGATCTAAAATTGCGCCTCTCACTCTGTCGTCGATTGTAGTATAGGCATGCTTGTATGTTTTTGTTTTGCTAACAGCAAGCGCAATAGACTGCGCGCCAATAAGCACAAATATCAAAAGCATCGCAAAACCAGAAAATATTAGTCTATGGACAGCAATTTTTCTAGATTTTGAAGGTTCAGGGTGGCTTGGCCATAATAGGTTACGACAAATATTCAAAAATTTAAAATGCCACATTTTTCGCTCCACCAGCATTTTTGATTAATTTGGTTGCAGAACGTCTCATCGGTATCGATGAGATAGGCAAAATACGTTCTGGCGTTATGGAGTTCATTCCGAGCAGAGAATTCGAAAGTCTTAGCAAACGCTCAGGACGCGTGAGGAAAGTCCATTCTGCTTTAAGAACATAATTATGCTCTGTTTGTGAACTGATTTCCTGCTCTAGCTTTTTAAGCGTTCGGTATTGCTCGTCAACAGTGAGTTTAGCGAAATATAACCCTGAGCCGAGCATAGCAATGATGAGGCAGGATAAAAGTACAAAACGCATTAGTCTCTCCTCATCATTATTTCGCGCGCATCGAGTGTTTCTTGAGCCGTAGCGGAAGTTCTAATGCCAACCCGCAATTTAGCAGAGCGTGCACGTGGATTAGATTCAATCTCGCTTGTTGATGGGACTGCGGGCTTACGAGGCAAAAGTCGAAAAGTTGGTTCTGCGTCTGGTTGAATAGGTTGATGACGGGATGGCTGCGTTGCATACCCTGCGCGCTGTTGAAAGAACCGCTTAATAATTCTGTCCTCTAATGAGTGAAAACTTAAAACTGCGAGTATACCGCTTTCTTTTAAAATCCTTTCTGAAGCAAGCAAAGCATCACATAGCTCAACAATTTCGTTATTTACATAAATTCGTAATGCTTGAAATGTACGAGTGGCTGGGTCCGACTGACCTTTTTTAGCGCGGGGTAATACAGAGCGAACAATATGCGCAAGTTCAAATGTTCTGCGAAGAGGAGCTTCTTCGCGTTTAGTACTTATAGCGCGAGCAATCCTTCGTGATGCGCGTTCATCTCCGTAGGTGAAAATTATATTGGCTAGTTCTTTCTCTGGCATCGAATTAACGACATCAGCCGCGCTCTCCCCTGCTTTGGACATTCTCATATCCAGAGGACCATCTGATTTAAAGGAAAAACCCCTCTCTGCCTCATCTAGCTGCGTAGAACAAACGCCAAGATCAAACACAATTCCGTCAGGCTTGTTAAATTGGGTATTAACTGTTAGGCGCTCAATCTCAGAAAAGCAGCCTTCCAAAACAGTAAATTTTTCGCCAAAATTTTGCATCTGTGATTGCGCACGCGATATTGCATCTGGATCCCGGTCTATACCAGCAACAAAACAATCAGCCTGATTAAGAATTTCACGGCTATATCCTCCATTGCCATAGGTAGCATCAACAATATGATCGCCATCTTTGGGTGCTAGGGCAGTGATAATTTGGGGCAACATAACCGGATGGTGAAGCGCACCCATATTCATTAGGAATTCCCTTCTTTATTTGTTTGGGCAAAAGATAATTTAGGAACTTTCCCGCTTCGTGCGTTATGGCGAGTCTCTGCATCGCGTGGTCGCCATTGCGCTGGATCCCAAATTTCAAAGGAGCGACCAATTCCTGAAAATAACGCTACTTCTTCAAGTTCTGCATATTGAATAAAATCATCTGAAAGCGTTACTCTGCCCTCATTGTCAAATTTCATCTCCTGTGCACTTGATAGCATCGTTTGCAGGGTGAGCGTATCCTCAGACAAGATATCCATTTGATCTATTGCGTCGACAATTTGGCTTATACGCTCAATGCCACATCCCTCAAGACAAGATTTTGTTAAGGATTTGTAAAGATAAAGAGGTGTGCGGTTACGCTCAAATATTACGCGATATTTAGCAGGCACAGAAAGACGCCCCTTCCTGTCTATCTTGTTTTCAAAAGTGGATAAAAACAGATCCACCTATTTCCTCCTCAAACTCTATTTCTCCAATAATGGCTATTTATCCAAATTATGGGATAGTATGGGATATCATGGGTTACTATGGTAGTCAATGGTATTTTACTGTAATCCTGTAGAAAAAAGCGTTATTTTTCAATTATTTGAAAGTAAAATATAAGGAGTGTGATCTAAAATTCTGAATTTAAATAATAATTTTATTTTGTTTATGTTTTGTTCTTCAATTTATGTAAAAACTCAGGTGAATTGGTATAAAATCAAGACGATTCATAGTTAATAAAAAAGCGGATATTTTTTTAATGTATAGTGCAACTTATCATGCAATCAGTTATGATGTTCAGAGAGTCTGTAAGCCGGGTTCTGTTAGAAGAAATCTTCATTGATAGCTATTCATCTGAACTCTATTGTTACCAATAGGTTTTAGCGATCTACCCGGACAATCTGGCAGGACCGCCAGTGCGTCTAGACGCCTATGTCCCTATATGATCTTGCTTCGGATGGGGTTTACCCTGACCAGTTTTGTTGCCAAAACTGCGGTGCGCTCTTACCGCACCATTTCACCCTTACCCTAACTTTTTTAGTTAAGGCGGTTTAATTTCTGTGGCACTTTCCCTAAGGTCGCCCTCGCTGGAAGTTATCCAGCATCCTGATCCTGTGAAGCCCGGACTTTCCTCTCACCTTCCATCTAAAATGTTAGCCAAGCAGCTATCCAACTCTCTGAACAACTTCGTTTTGACTTGTTTCGTATTTAAAATCAAGATTGATTATGAAAACTGTGATACATGTGCATAAACCTCCTCAATAAAAACTATAAAACTAAGCAAGGGGCTCATAATTCTTCGCCAAGTTCCTCCCGACGTAATTCGAGTTCAAGCCAGCTTTGTTCTTTTTGTTCAAGCCGCTCTATTAAGCCTTCAACTTCTTTTGCTAATTTTTGATATGTCTCTGGTTGCTCTTGGAATAATGCCATGTTAGATAATTTTTTCTCAATTGAAGATATTGTTACCCGCATTGCCTCAATTTCCTCAGGAAGTGTCTGTAACAGATATTTTTCCTTAAAGGTTAATCTATCTTTGATTTTATTTTTCGGCTTACTAGCTGTTTTTTTAACCCTCTTGACTGTTTTCTTGCTCGCATAGGATTTTCTTTTCTTAGAATAGTCCGAATATCCACCTGTATAAGTTTGAATTTTGCCGTCTTCTTCGAATGCCAGAACAGAGGTGACAGTTCTATCAATGAAATCACGGTCGTGGCTAACAATCAAGATTGTTCCATCATAGTCAGCAACAACTTCTTGTAGAAGATCGATGGTCTCTAAATCAAGATCGTTTGTTGGCTCATCAAGAACGAGAAAATTATGTGGCTGTGCAAAAATTTTAGCAAGAAGCAATCTGTTTTGTTCTCCCCCTGAAAGGCTATGGACACGTTGTGTCATTTTAAAATCGTCAAAAAGAAAATCACGAAGGTAACTTGTAACATGCTTTGTTTTTCCCGCTATTTCCACTGTATCGCCTCCATCTGGGCATAATATCTTCCAGGGAGTTGCCTTCTGTACAAGCTGTTCTCGTTTCTGGTCAAAATAAGCGGGCAATAACCCAATACCAGCTTTTACATACCCAGAATCTGGCTCCCTATGTCCTAATAATGTGCGAACTAGAGTTGACTTACCAGCACCATTTGGCCCCACAATTCCTATCCTATCTCGTCTTTTTATAACAAGATTTAAATGGTTTACTAACATTACAGAGGCGTTTCTGCCGTTTTCCCTTGGAATGCTCAGAGCAAGGTTACGAGCCTCAACAACAATTTGTCCGCCCGCCTCAGCCTTACCACTTGAAATTTTAAATTCGTGTTCTGCTTTATTGAATTCACTTTTTCGTACTTCCCTTAATGAGGCTAGTTCTCTTAATCTGCCCTGATTTCTCTTGCGTCTTGCGCTGATACCTTGCCGTGACCATTTTGTCTCTTCAGCTATTTTTTTATCAAGCTTGGAAAGTCTTACAGCTTCTTCTGTTAAAATGGTCTCCGACCATTCTTCAAATTCTGAAAACGCGCCGTTGCGCCTTTTCAGCGTTGATTGATTGATCCAGATAATACTATTGCCCAGTGCGCGCAGAAATGCTCTATCATGGCTTATAATTACTAAAGCGCCTTGATGAGAAGAAAGACGCGCTTCCAGCCATTCAATTGTCGGGAGGTCAAGATGATTGGTTGGCTCATCAAGTAATAATATATCTGGCTTATTTACTAACGCGTTTGCAAGTGCCAATCGGCGTGCTTCCCCTCCAGAAAGCGTATTTGTTAAACGAGCGGGATCTAAATCCATTTTCATAAGCATTGCTTCAGCGACATGCAACTCTGCTGGATTTCGAAGGGAGTCTCCAACATAGCTCGCAAGTGTTTGTATTCCTTTTATAAATTGGCTTTGAGGTAGATAAGCAACTCTAACACCAGGGGCAACCCACAGACTTCCTTCATCAGGCTCTACGCTTCCAGTAATCAGTTTCATCAAAGTGGATTTACCAGCGCCATTTCTGCCAACAAGTGCAAGTCTCTCGCCTGCATGCAATGATAGGTCAACATGTCGAATTAACCATCTATCGCCAAGATTTACCCCTATATTTTTAAGGTTGATTAATGGCGTTGACATGAATTTAATAACTTTTCTTCCACTATGATAAGTGAGTTCTGATGTGTCATGTTCGCTTTAACATTGAGTGATATGCTGCGTTAATTAGGCGCAACCTATCTGTAGCAGCTTGCACGAACTCGTCTGGTAATCCTTGAGAAATTAATTTATCTGGGTGATTTTCGTGCACTAGTTTGCGCCAAGCTTCCTTAATTTCGCTCTGACTTGCATCTGCTGGAATTCCAAGGATTGTATAGGCGGCACCTTCGCCACTTCCATAGATATCTGCCATGCGCTGGAATTCATGTTTATCAAATCCAAAAATGGAAGAGACGGTGTTTAAATAATTCCACTCTGGAGAGGAAATTTCACCATCTGCTTTTGCGATAAAAAAAAGTAACTCTAGCAACTGTTCGAGAATGGGAGCGCGGCTGCCAAATAACTCAACACTTTGCCTTGCATAAGATTGAAAACCATCAGGGGTTTTTCTTGCAAGATCCCAAAATTGTCCAACACGCTTTAAATCTTCTGTGGGGATGTGAACCTTTTGCCTGAATGCGGTGATCTCTGATCGGGTGATAATACCATCTGCTTTTGCCATTTTTGCTGACAAAGCGATGATAGCAACCGTGAAGGCAACCTTTTTAGACTCAAAATAATTGCGAGGTCCTTTGAGCTTGGCTTCAGCATAATGACCTGCTGCTGCCCCAAGAAGAGCGCCTATGGGACCGCCAATTGCAAATCCAGTAGCCCCGCCGATGATAATTCCCCATATATTCATATGCTATGTTGTGACTGTTTTTTTTGTTAATTGCAAGTTGCATAAGCCCTACAAAAATGTATTGTGTGATGATAATTTGTATAACAGAGTATCCTTATCTAAATGGAACAAAAGATATTTGATTTCACTGGTTTGAAATGCCCATTGCCAGTCTTGAAAGCAAGGCGAGCGCTAAAATCCATGGTTATTGGGCAATTAATAGAAATAATAGCAGATGACCCTGCAGCCCCGATAGATTTTCAGCATTTTTGTGAGACATCAGGTCACAAGCTTGAACAAAGGTCTGAGCAGGATGGCTTATTTACCTTTTTAATACGCAAATCTACAAAGTAAAAAACAGTATGTCTTGTTGGGACTGAGTAAAAATCTGAGCTTTTGAGAGATCGTTCTGCCAATCAAAAACGCCTATTTTTGCGCAGAATGAGAAGAAACCAGTAGAGGGAAGACCCGGAGTTTGTTTTGAAAATACCATGCACGCCCGCAAAGGCATTCCTGCGCGCATATCCTCTATTGTAATTTTCTCCAGCCATTTGACAATCCGATTGATTTTTTGTGGCCCCGTTAGCCTCATACAAACGGTGAAGTCACCGTAAGAAATAGCTGTTCTAGTTTTTATCAAGCTTTGAAGAATTATTTCTGCTTTTTGTTGCTCATCTAACGTTAGCTGCATAAATATATTTAAAATCCCTCACATAAAAAAGCCTATTGGGAAATAACCCCTTATGAAATAAAAATCTATATAATTCAGGTTTAATCCAATTGGGCGTTCGTGCTTGCCTGTGATGCTGAAACTCGCTACCAAGTTACTATGAATTATTTTTGCTCCATGTTGTTTTTTGTGTTTTTTTATTGCTCCACCACCCTGATAGGTGTTTTGGGTCTTCCTATTTTATTAATGCCTGTTAGATATGCATCTAGATTAGGTGCATTCTGGGGACGCTGTGTTCATTTATGTCTAACTATCATTCCGATTGGTTTTTCTATAGAGGGAGACATTGCAAAATCCAAGCAAGTCATTTACGCATCTAAACATCAATCTGTATGGGAAACTCTTATTTTATACTGGCAATTGGATAGTCCTATCGTGGTATTGAAAAAAGAATTATTATCAATCCCGATAGTTGGTCAATTTATGAAGCGTGCTGGGTGTATTGCTGTTGATAGATCATCAGGGATACGCGCTTTAAAAAAAATACAGGAAGAAGCGCTCTTAGCAAAACAGACAGGCCGATCAATCCTAATTTTTCCGCAAGGTACGCGGGTTGACCCTTCCGATAGAACGACACCTTATCAAATAGGTGTTTTTTCACTGTATCAGTTACTATCAATACCTGTCATCCCCATAGCATTGAATTCTGGACTATACTGGCAAAATAAAAAAATTCTTAAAAAACCGGGCATTATAAATGTTATATTTCTATCGCCGATTAAAACTGGTTTGCCACGAAAAGAATTTATGACAAAATTAAAAAGTGACATTGAAGAAAAATCCGCTGAACTAGAAAAAAAGAGAATTTAAAATGGATGGTGAAAGCCCATTTGGTAGCCCTCAAAGAAACGTATTAGGAGGCCTGTTGGAGACCTGTTCTCTTGAACCCCTAACAGGCTATTTTAGAGATGGGTGTTGTCATACTGATATGGCAGACCACGGCATTCATACTGTGTGTGCTTTAATGAGTGATGCATTTTTAACGTTTAGTAGAAATGCAGGAAATGATTTGTCCACACCGCGCCCTGAATTTGATTTTGCTGGGTTAAAGGCTGGTGACTTTTGGTGTCTTTGTGCGGCAAGATGGGAGGAGGCAAGGTTGGCGGGTGTCGCTCCTAAAGTAAATTTGAAGGCATCTAACTATAAAACCCTCAGCGTTGTTTCCTTGGAGGATCTAATCGAACATGCGCTCTAAACTTAGTATTGATTCTCGACACGAAAAAGAGACAGAAGATAGCGATGAGGCTATATCTTATGAAGATAGAACAGTCTGGTTTATTTGGATTGCACTCGTCCTAGTTGCAATAGCAGCTTTGCCATTCATCGCAAGATCTCCTGATTTAGTTGGGTTTATAGCAGATCTATGTCTTTCTATAACGCCCTTTTGATACTAAAATTGTAGTGCTGTTTTGACTAAGTAGTCTTCACATATTTATCTTAAGAAGATACTCATTATTTTGAGAGAGTGTCCCCCAGGTGAATTGGGACCGGCTAGTATTTCTCATCTAGGGGACGTTTACTTGTACGGATCAGTTTTCAACGTGGATCTCTTTTAACCATAATAATATGTTCTTTCTGCTTAAAATTATTAACATTCTGAATTTGTGCAAATAATTATGTTTTTAGCAATGAGAACAAACTCATTGTTACCAGTATAAGACCGAATAGCTGTTTTAAAAATTTTGAAGGATATTTTTATTTGTCTTTACAAGCTTTAATTTCTAAATTTCCTATGACAGGACTTACAACTGTTACTAGTGGATTTTGCAGCAGCAATTAATGCCTCGTTATTATCTTGGTCCACGGCATCAACGACTGAAAGGGCAGCTAATTCGAATGTTTTTGCTGCGTTTTTAAAGCCTTCAAAATCCTTCCAAATTTCAGCAGATGCTTCAGACACTCCGCCGCCACTTCCTTTAGGAAAATAGTCAGGCATAACCGCTCCCCATGTTGCTAAAGCAACTGCGTTTGTTTTTATGTCTTCCAATTCTCCACTTCTGATCGAGGAGTATAAAGCTTTGATATCTTGTTGGCTCTTTTTAAATAAATCCATACGTTCTTTTACAATACCTGTTGCGTCCTTATGTGCATAAGATGATGCAGAGAAACCTAACATTAATGTAGTTATTAGTGTTAAAAAGATGCGGATCATTTTAATTCCTGTTCTATTCGATGTAAAGGGTATACTTTATTTTGGTTTATACTGATCCAAGAGCATAATCGGACTACAATTAGACACGGTTTATTTAATTAATTTGCTCAAGTTTTATTTCCCGAAGTGCAGAATATATTCCTGCACCGACGATTATCAAAATACCAAGCCATGTTATTTTATCTGGAATTGCTCCGAAAAGATAGTATCCAACACCCGTGGCCGCAATTATTTGGGCATATATAAATGGAGAAATGATATTTGCTGGAGCTAGTCTGAAAGCTGCAATCATTCCAATTTGGCCAATTGCAGAAAAAATGGCAAAACTTGATAATAGGGGTAGCTGTGGTTGACGTATAGGACTTGAGTAGAAGAAAAGCAACGGCAGTAGAAAAAACGAGGCACAAAGGGCCGTATGGAAAACGCTACAAATGAGCGGGCTCTCCTGAGATAGTTTTCGATTTAAAAGGTAGAAGAAGGAAATGAAAAATCCAGACCCAAGTGCTATGAGATAACCAGGTGTTTCACCAGCAAAGCTTGGTTGAACAATAATAATTACTCCCGTAAAACCGACTACGACAGCTATAATGCGCCTTACACCCAGAGGTCGTTCACCCAGCAAAAAAGGAGATAAAGCAGTGACAATCAGTGGAGAGACAAATACGACTGCGATTGCGTCTGCTATGTGGATAAAATTCACTGACCAGTAATAAAATCCAATGCCAAGACAGGCTGATGCACCTCTCAAAAGCTGTAGCCAAGGTCTAGGCGGAACAAGAGCACCTATCCCAAAACATAAGGTTATCGGAAGTGATAAGAGGATTACAAGAAACATATATTGTATAGATAAAAATGTAACAGGCGTGATTTCAGCTGATAATAGTTTTGAGATACCGTCTTTGACAGCATTAAGACTTACAGCTCCTACAAATAAGAATATACCAAGAGATGTTCTATTGTGAGTTGACATATTCTACCCTGTTTCTGCTTTTCTGATATTCGCTATATTTGACCCAACGATTAATATCACACCCACTAATATAAATATTGATTATGCATTTGCATAAACAAAATAGTAAATCACTTCTGTGGGCGGCAGAAATAAAAACTCTAACGAAGTCTCAATAGACAAGAATGCTTGCTACGGATCCAGCTGTACAAAAGGGCGGGCAATAATTAATATACTAATAAAACCAATAAAAATTGACAGGAACATGCCCATGGTAAATGTCTATTTTTAGAAATAGTAACGCTATCAGGGCAACCCGCAAGGGTACTTTAAATTCAGATACAAAGAGTTGAGCAAGGGTTATTTTTGTAGCTACAAAGTACAATAAACTTTCTGAAAAAAAGCGACTAACATTCCCAATTGTATGAAGTTTTAGATTATTAAATTTTTTTTAACTTAAAGTATTTAACCCCCAAGCTAGCGCTTAAAAGATAAAAATGCCACCAAGAATACCCCAGAGCATAATCTCAAAGCTATCTAACTTTCCTCCTAACTCTCTCTCTCTGCAATTGCCGTAAAACTAGAGCTTGTAACAGCTTCGAGCAACCAGAAACTAGCCTTCATTGAATTAGATATAGGTAACGACATGGAGGCCCCCGTATTTAGATGAAGGCAGAATGACAGTTTAAAACTTCATCTGATCAAACTTGAAAACATAGCAGTCGGCCAATATTTAAATTAGCCAATAATACTACAACTCAAAGGCAAAACGATTTATGTCTTATGAAGAAATCTTAATTAAATGCTCTGCTTGTTTATCATGTATGCGATACCGATTTATAATGAATAGAAAATACTATTTCTAGAAAAAGAAGCTAATTTTATTTTCACATTTGTGATATTGCTAAATACTTTAATAATCTGGCTTTCTTTAATTTGAGAAGTATTTAAACCTTTCTCTAGGTATCAGGTAATAGGCTTATTTTATTGAGCGTGTGATGGAGCGATATGATGTTTTTAAACAAATCAGCGTCTAAAATAGGGTTAGCAATAATTGGATGTGGGGATATCGGAAGAGCCAGAGCTCAGTTTGGAAGGATATATCCGGGCGTTGAATGGATAGGCGTCTGCGATATAAATACTGAACTAGCACAAATTCTGGCAGATGAAATTGAAGCTGATTTTGTAACAACTGATGCTTCAGAGTTACTATCCCGCTCTGAAGTAAATGCAGTTATTATTGCAACTAACGAAACTGCTCATTACGCACCAGTATTACTTGCCATAGAAAGAAAATTATCTATGTTTATTGAAAAACCACTTGCCGTTGATTTTGCCCAATCTATTGAGTTATCCAACAAGATTGCTATCGCAGGAATTGATGCTGTAATGGGTTATACACAACGTTTTAGACAGCGTTTTCTCGTGGTAAAAGAGAAGCTCGATACTCACCAAATTGGTCATGTTTCCTCGGTCACGGCTAGGGGATTGCTGAATCGTACAATTGCAAACATGGTTTTATCAAGAGCCAATGACCAGCGTAATATTACGCCTATTGTCACCAGCGGCACTCATATGCTTGATATGTGTTTTTGGCTGATGGGTGAAACAAAACCAAAATCCATTTTTGCGCGCTCCACCGACAAAATTTTTGGTGGTTCAGGTAGCAAAGATACAACAGTGGCAGTGATAGAATTTGACAATGATATGTTGCTTTCCATCAGTCACAGTTGGGCTGCGCCAGAAAATTGGCCTGGCGGCGTATATGGAATGCAGATTGGCTTGATAGGAACAAAAGGAGTAATTGATATAGATGACATGCACAGAGAGGTAATACTTGCTAGCGATTACAATCAACCCTCCGGATACAAACGTAAACAGGTTGATGCCCAACTTGATTTAAAATCAAATAGGCAAAATAGAAATGTTGATTTTGTAACAAGTATTCCTTTTGGTCAAAGGAGTCAGGGCGAGATGTGGGGGCCAATAAGAGATGAGACATTCTCATGGTTTCACCGGTTGCTTACAGGTGCCAACACACCCCATACTACAGCTAAAGAGGGGCATGAGAACCTGGCTATATGTATGGCAATTGACTTTGCCGCGAAGACTGGAGGTGTCTTGGAAATACCAAAAAATTTGAATGATCTTCAGAAAAGTTTTTAGAGATAACAATAGTAAATAATTATATTGAAATTGGCATAACCCGCTGAAATTCAAGATTGATTGCTAACGCTACGTCAATCTATTTTTGATGTAGCATAGAATTTAATAAAAAAGCTATTTAGCATATTTAATATATTTGTAATTTTTTCATTATTGAGGTTCTGATGTTGGCAAAGGCAACAAAAGAGTTTTTGGTCGTTACTGATATTTCTTGATATACCTGTTTTATAGCGGAGACAGAGCTTGAGCATGACAACGGAATCATCAAAGATTTATTTGACGCTATTGTAAATATTTTTGACAAATCTGCAGAAGTCTTAAGTTTTCATTTTCAACGGTATATTCGTGCATATTGATGATATGGCGAATATTTAATTCGCAATATATTTTAGGTTTCTCAAAAGATGTTTATATCTCATTTGCAGATAAGAAAGAGCTTATCAAAATTAATGCCGTCTGCAAATGCAGTGCTTACAAACATATTGTAGAACGCGATGTTATAAAACTTGTTCACCATAAAGAATATATCAATTAGCCTTTGCAAGGAAGGGAGGAGCTTGCTGGCTCTGATGTGAACAGCTTAGTTAGTTTAATGAAAAATTATGTTGTTGAAAAAACAAATATTGAGATTTATTTGTGGGTCACTTAGCTAACGTTAAATGCAACGGCTCTGTTCATTATGGAAAAGACAAAAATGCATTACGATGAGAAACAATATTATGTCGAACCAAATGATAAATTATTATTGGATGAGATTTAGGCAGACATTAACGCTACCACGCAATCAGCATTCTTCATTTATTCCAAGCCTTAATGACTCCAAAGAGTGATGCATGCTGACAAAATGGAGATATTCAATAACTCGCCAGCAACATTAGGTAAGCGAACATTATTTTATTATCACCTCAGAAATGAGGTGTTCAAAATGGAAATAACAGATTGGCAAAATAGGAAGTTACTTATCTTTAAGACATATACTTTCAGTTGGTTTTTTTATACCCGAGAACGAAGAGTTTATCAAAAAAAATAAGGGTTGTATTGTAAAAACAAGATTTTCTGATACGGAGCCTCAAGATTTGCATGGAAGAATAAAGGTCCTTCTTGTCTGAAAGACAGCTCGAGCAGATATGTTTAAATGTATGACGGTAGTTTTTGATAGCATGGCAGAGTTAGCAGATAATTCGTCAAAATCTAAAAAATAATTTCAAGAAACTGCACAAGAACGTTATCGAAAGTCCTTATTTCAATCACCAAACAAGGCGATGGTAACAAGACTGGTAAGACTAAAACCAGCCCAATATTTCCAGCCAGACAAATTTGATTTTTCAGCGATAAGTGTCCAGATAAGCCATACAGCGCCGGCGATTACAATTTTTGAAACAGTATTCATGTTTATAACCTTAAATAGTGTTGATGGCACTCTGCGATAACGTATTTTGAGCGTTCAACTCTATGCAGCAATCACAAGTGATAAAAGCGGTCTGAATAAATAAAAATAGATACACAGTGTTCTTTTTTTATAGGTTATGCGCCATTTGCATCAGTGTAGTGAAAAAAATGCTGTCATTTTTTTATCGTAATCACAAGCAAAAAAAAGGGACAAAATGATGAGTAGGCAGAATGAAAAAATTAAGTTTCAAAAAGGGTGATATTATCTTTTAAAAATGGCGAGCCTGCCACTTATATCTATTTGTTATTATTTGGTGAGGTTTAGTTATTCTTTCAACCGACCCAAAAAATTCACATATTGCTATTAGAGAGAACGGAACTTTTTGTGAAATTGTTGTGATTGATTTCGAATTACGCCAGTCACGTCCATCCTTCCTATAAGAGTAGTAAATTGTATCAATATAAAGAGAAATTTTCCTAAAAAATATTAGAGTTCAGATGCCCTTTCCAAAGCTCTCATGAAGTAACTCGGTAGCTTACCAAGACTTATTCCTGGCTAAACACGCAGAACTATTGGTTTTTTTCAAAACATGTTATTTATGATGCTATGGTGGCGTCGTCATTATAATTGATTTTTCTTGGCTTTCCATCATCGTCTAAGGCAACGAATACAAATTCGGCATTTGTTACCTTGTTAGTTTCAGCACCAAATCTACTTCTTGCCCAACTATCAACATCGATGCGCATAGAGGTTCGGCCAACAGAATGTAACTTAGCATAAATGGTGACCTCGTCGCCTACCCTGACTGGTCGCAAAAAATGCATTGCTTGCACTGCAACGGTTGCACTCCTTCCTCGCGACACACGCCCTGCTAGATTGCCAGCAGCTAGGTCCATCTGTGACATTAGCCAGCCTCCAAATATATCCCCTGACGGATTTGTATCTGCTGGCATTGCAATAGTACGAATAACAAGTATTCCATTTTCTGATTTATAATTCATACTTGTTTAAACTCTAGCATAATGCGTCCAAGATGTTGGTTCTGTTCCATCCTTCGTAACGCTCTATCTACATCCTTATAGTTAAAAACGCAATCAATTGGCATTTGCAATTCATTGTCAGAAATTGCTTTCCATAAATCATGATAAGCGGATTTTGCTACTTTTTCATGCTCTTGGATATTCCGCGTTCTCCCAGTCGTTCCAATATAGGTTATTCGGCGCTCAGCATGTTTGTTGAAGTCAAATTCTGATTGTTGGCCGCTTAATCTGCCAACATTTATTATTCTGCCACCTACTTTAGTGACATTTAAATTCGCAGAGGCAAATGGGCCTGAAAGTTGATCGATGACAAGGTCTACCCCTTGCTGCTCTGTTGCATTCAAAATCTGATTTTGCCAATCATCCAGCGATATATCAATACATACATCTGCATGATATTTTTCGAGTATAGGGAATTTTGATTTATCCCTAGAACTTCCAAACACAGTTTTTGCTCCAAGAAATCTTGCAATCTGAAGCCCCATTAAACCAACTCCACTAGACGCACCTTGTATTAGAATATTTTGGCCTTTTTCAAATTGACCATGTGTGACAATTGCATCATGCATGGTTAATACTGCAGAGTTATAAGTTCCTGCCTTGAGAAGAGACATTTCAGGCGAAGGGATGGGTAGCACCCTCCTGTAATCAGCAGCACAAAATTGCGCC
>CABXZZ010000024.1 GCA_902516825.1 uncultured SAR116 cluster alpha proteobacterium | reverse complement strand
GCTGATATAGCTGGCAGGATAGTTTGCCGTCTGCGACATAAAACTGAAACAAACAGTGACAAGGCGGCAGGGCCATTTGTGGAACATCTGCCGGGTTCCAAGCACTTACGATTAGGCGCCTTGATTCTGGATTATTTTTGATTTGCTGCACCACGTCGTTTAGCTGGTCAATGGTTTGACTTTCATAAGGTGAGACCCAGGAACGCCACTGTTTCCCGTAAATAGGGCCGAGGTCACCCCCCTCATCTGCCCATTCATCCCAAATACTAACCTTGTTATCATGTAAATAGCGTATATTTGTTTCACCACGGATAAACCAGATAAGCTCATGAATAATTGAGCGCGTATGCAATCTTTTTGTAGTGAGTAGCGGAAAACCCTCTGCTAAGTCAAACCGCATTTGCCAACCAAATACGGACAACGTTCCTGTTCCAGTTCTATCTTTACGTTGAGTGCCATGCTCTAAAACATGAGAGAGTAAATCCTTATATTGCTGCATGGTTAATAATGACTCCTATTTAATGCTATTATTCCTAATTTATTACGTGGTTTCAAACAAAGTTAAGATAAATCTTTCAACCTTTCTCATTTCATCCTATAATTTATGTGTCGATGCAAGTCGACTATAGCGATAAACGTATTATAGAATAAGCAGAGCGGACCCGGGGGCGGTACCCGGCGCCTCCACCATTAAAATTGAAAGAGCAATATTGATATTAACGTTATTAGTCATGATATCAAGATATGTTTAGGTATGACGTATTTTTTGGGGGCGAAATAGGATCGACGCATGTAGTAAAGATGATATTTTCGTTCGGCATGATATCCACCGTTATCGGGTCATTGTAGTAGTTGCAAATGACAACACTGCTCCGGTTGCAATGGCTGCGTAATGCAGTTTGAGTGATCAAAATTAAGTCCTGTTGGATTGAGCTCTGGCAGGCGGGGTTCGAGGGTGCACCTGGCAACAGAAAGCCCCTCACTTTGTGCCAATGGGAGTGAAATTAATGAGCAATGATTCAGACAATATGTCATCGGGGATTGACTACGAAATTTTAGTAGAAGAAGCATTGCGAGATGTGGTTAGGAGCGCGCTAAAAATAGCTGAGCGAGAGGGTCTGCCGAATGAAGCACATTTTTACATTAGCTTTAAGACACAATTCTCGGGGGTTGAGATGGATTCAAGCCTAAGAGAAATTAATCCGGAAGAAATGACAGTTGTATTGCAGCATCAATATTGGGATCTGGTTGTCACTGATGAACTTTTTGGCGTGACTTTATCATTTTCAGGCGTAAAACAAAGCCTTGTTATCCCATTTGCTGCTGTCACACACTTTACAGATCCATCGGTTGGTTTTGGGCTTCAGTTCAGCTCAAATGACGAGGCATCCTCAACTGAATTATCTGAGTTTATAACTTCAATAGAGGATAAAAATAAAATAGATTCTAACGATGCTGATGAGATTGACTCAGCAGATATCGTATCACTTGATTCATTCCGAAAACAGCCATCTAGACCTACATGAACAAAAAAGGTCAAAGTTAAAACCGTCAGTCATTAGTTTTTTAGAGAGCTAATGCCGTCAAAAGTTTTGAGATGCTACCATTAACTTTGGATCCATTATTTCGTCGAATTCCTCACTTGTCATGATACCAATTTTCAAAACTTCTTCTTTTAAAGTAGTCCCATTTTTGTGGGCTAATTTTGCTATCTCTGCTGATTTGTCATATCCGATGACCGGTGATAACGCAGTGACTAACATGAGTGATTTATTCGTGAGTTCTTCTATTCGGGCCAAATTAGGTGTCATGCCTTGAATACATTTTTCCGAAAAACTATTCATACCGTCACTTAATAATTCAATCGATTGGTGCATTGAATATGCCATAACCGGCTTGAATACATTTAATTGGAAATGGCCTTGGCTAGCGGCAAAAGAAATCGTAGCATGATTCCCATAAACCCTTGAGCAGATCATAGTTAACGCTTCACATTGAGTTGGATTTACTTTACCAGGCATTATGGATGAACCTGGTTCATTTTCTGGAAGAGATAATTCGCCAAGTCCAGAACGCGGGCCAGACGCTAAAAACCTGATATCGTTTGCTATTTTAAACAATGATACCGCAAGAGTGTTAATTGCGGCATGCGCATGAACATAAGCATCATTTGTTGCTAATGACACAAACTTGTTTGGAGCAGATTTAAAAGGTAGATTTGACAAATCTGCTATTTCACCAGCAATCTCCTGATCAAATCCTTTAAAGGTATTTATCCCAGTTCCAACAGCAGTTCCACCCTGCGCAAGAAAGTATAAACCATTTAAACTATCTTTAATTCTTTTTGCACAGTCCTCTAATTGAGATTTAAATGCGCCAACTTCCTGGCCTAGTGTTAATGGAGTAGCGTCTTGGGTATGTGTCCGGCCAATTTTCACTATGTCTTCCCAAAGTTTCTCTTTCTCTCCGAATATTTTACTTAAATTACTCAAGGCGGGGAGTAATTTTGACTCTATCTCGATTACAGACGCAATATGCATTGCTGTAGGAAAAGTGTCATTTGAAGACTGCCCCATGTTACAATGATCATTTGGATGAACTGGTGATTTCGAACCCACTTTGCCGTTCAATAGCTGTATGGCCCGGTTCGCTATCACTTCGTTAAGATTCATGTTAGTTTGAGTACCAGAACCAGTCTGCCAAACAGATAATGGAAAATTCGCTTTTAATTTACCTTGAATAATTTCATCAGCCGATTTTGTGATTGCTACGGATATTTCTGAATTGAGTAATTTTTTGTTGCTATTTACTTTTGAAGCTGCTTTCTTAATTAGCGCCATTGCTGCAATAATGGCTTCTGGGATTTTTTCAGAACCAATATCAAAATTAACTAATGATCTAGCCGTCTGTGCGCCGTAATAATACTCGTCAGGCACTTCAATGGGCCCAAAACTATCTGTCTCAATTCTTTTATCTTTTTTCAATTTTTTCTCCAAAGATTTAGGCTAATGATTTGATTAACCAAGAAAAATAACTCACTCATTCCACTATTTTTGAATTTTATATACTAGATTTATAATTTATTTTAACACTCATTAATTTTAAAAAAGCGAGTAATTATCTTGATATTATAGGATAATTGGTTAATACATCTTGATGGACTATCTCAAATCTTAGAGCATACGATATTATGAATGTAACACTAACCAAGAAAAAGAAAAAACTATGAATTTAGAGAACTGCCATAATTTTCATGATTTCAGATTATTAGCAAAAAAAAGGCTTCCCTCGCCGATATTTAATTATATTGATGGCGCGGCTGAAGATGAGAGGACCTACAAGAGAAATACAGCCTCATTTGATACAGTTGATCTAGTTCCTAATGTGTTAAACGGAACAGAAGAAATCGACATGTCTGTTGAAGTAATGGGGCAAAAATTAAAAATGCCGATATATTGTTCTCCTACCGCTTTGCAAAGATTATTTCACTTCCAAGGGGAGGAAGGGGTTGCAGAGGTCGCTAGTCAATTTGGCACACTTTTTGGTGTCTCCTCTCTCGGCACTACCAGCTTAGTAAGCCTCAGGGAAAAATACAAAACACCACAATGCTATCAGTTCTACTTTCATAAAGACCGAGGATTGAATAGGTCCATGATGGAGAGTGCAAAAGATGCAGGCATAGATGTAATGATGCTTACTGTAGATACAATTACAGGTGGTAATCGTGAGAGAGATCTTAGAACCGGTTTTTCGATTCCATTGAAACTTAACCCAAGGGGTGTTTTAGATTTCATTATTAAGCCCTCATGGGGCATAAATTTCGTTACAAAAGGTAAATTTACTTTACCTCAGTTAGATGATTTCGTTGATATGAGTAAAGGGTCTATTTCTATCGGGAAATATTTCACCGAAATGTTAGACCATACGCTTAACTGGAATGATGTAGAAGAAATGGTAAAATTTTGGGATGGCCAATTTTGCCTCAAAGGGGTGATGAGTGTTGAGGATGCAAGAAAAGCCGTGGATATTGGGTGTACAGGCATAGTTATATCGAATCATGGGGGAAGGCAATTAGACGGGTCTCGGTCACCATTCGACCAGTTGTCAGAAATTGTTGATGCTGTGGGGGATAAAATAGATGTTCTCATGGATAGCGGTATACAAAGAGGTACACACGTTATCAAAGCATTATCACTTGGTGCGAAAGCTGTCGGTGGTGGTCGTTTCTATCTCTATGCGTTGGCAGCAGCTGGAAAGAATGGGGTCAGAAGAGCTTTAAATCTGATGCAAACCGAAATAGAGCGCGATATGCGGTTAATGGGCGTTAAAAATATAAGTGAACTTTCTAGAAGTAATCTGAGATTCAGATGATACATTTTTCATTTAATAAAAATATGTTAACAGATAAAATAATTTAAAATCCAGTATACTATGAATGAGTTTATTACAAACTTGCAAAAAATTGTTACACCTAAAAATGTAATTACCAATCCAAGAAAAACTGAGCGTTTTCGGACAGCCTACCGAGCGGGTGTTGGGGAAGCCCTTTGTGTGGTGAAGCCTGAAAAACTTTTAGAATTTTGGCATGTTCTACAGCTATGCGTAGAATTTGATAAAATAATTATTGTTCAGGCTGCAAATACTGGCCTCACACAGGGATCCACTCCTATGGGTCCTTACGACAGAGATGTTGTAATTATAAATACTCTAAAAATGAACAAAATATTTTTATTGAATAATGGTGAAAATGCCCTTTGTTTACCTGGGTGTTCGCTGTCCGAATTAGAAGAAAAATTGAAACCATTTAATAGGCTTCCACACTCAGTTCTTGGTTCTTCTTGTTTTGGCGCTTCAGTAGTTGGAGGCGTCTGCAATAATTCAGGAGGTGCCCTAGTTCATCGAGGCCCAGCTTATACTGAACTCTCTTTATTTGCAAAAATTAACAAAAAAGGGGAATTAGAGCTTATTAATCATTTAGGAATCGAGCTTGGCGAAAACGCAATAGAAATTATAGAAAAACTTGACAATGAATTTCCAGATAAGCTGGTAAATAACCAAAAAAACACCACTCATAAAAAAAATACAAATTATGAGCAAATTGTTCGTGATGTGAACGCCAACACTCCAGCACGTTTTAATGCAAATCCTATCTGCCTGAAAGATGCATCAGGTTGCGCTGGAAAAGTAGCAGTTTTCGCGGTTTGCATGGATACGTTTCCAGCCTCTGATATCCAGAAAACCTTTTATATTGGCACTAATGACCCAGACCAATTTCAGATTTTAAGAAAAAAAATTTTAGAAGATTTCAATTCCTTGCCAGTTATCGGCGAATATATGAGTCGCCAAACTGTCGAAATATCAGAAAAATATGGAAAAGATTTATCCTTGGTGATTAAATTTTTTGGCTCAAAAGCTATAAATCAATTGTTTTCTTTGAAGTTAACTGTAGATAAGTTTTTGTCAGTTTTATTTAAAAAAGAGGGATTTTCTGACAAATTTTTGCAGGTTTTATGCGACCTTATCCCGTGTATTCTACCCAAAAGAATTAAAAGTTTTAAAAAGAAATACCAGCATCACCTTATATTGAAGATGGAAAATAACGGCATAGAGGAAGCAAAAATCTTTCTTAGTAAGTTTTTTGATAAGCGCAACGCTAGTTGGTTTGAATGCGATGATAATGAGGCAAGATTAGCCGAAATAAATCGATTTGTTACAGCTGCAGCTGTAATACGAAAAAAAAATATTCTTGGCGATAGAACGGGGCCAATTTTAGCGCTAGATATTGCATTAAGAAGAAATGAAAAAAATTGGTTTGAAATTCTTCCACAGACAATTAGTGCAGATATCCATACTGCGTTATATTACGGACACTTTTTTTGTCATGTAATGCATCATGATTATATTTTGGAACCTGGGGTATCAGCAGAGAAAACTAAAGATAAAATGCTCAAACTCTTGGAGCAGAAGGGAGCTGAATACCCCGCAGAGCATAATGTTGGTAGACATTATATAGCAAAACAAAATTTAGCAGATTTTTACAAGGAGCTTGACCCCACCAATTCGTTCAATCCAGGTATTGGTGGGTTGCCAACCGGCAGGAATTATACATGAGGTATTCACAAATATTTAAAACAACAATTTTTTGATATAAATTTCTATTAAACTCAACCTTGGCGTGCTTTCAATCTCGGGTTCCTCTTATTTATGACATATAACCTACCGCGGCGACGTACTACCTGACAATGGCGATCTCGGTTTTTTATGGTTTTAAGAGAACTTACAACTTTCATGACTACTTCCATTTATGGAAAAACGACGTTTTTATAGACTGGCATATGCAAAAGGTCAAGAGGCGTATTTATACGAAATTCCGCATCCTGCAAGTCCACAATAACCATTTGGCACTTTATGCAAATATTGCTGATGATAGTCCTCGGCATAATAGAAATGCTTATGTATTTTGATTTCTGTTGTAATATTAGGCAGGCCTGCTTTTTTTAAGGCAGATTGATAATTTTCAGCAGACCGCTTTAACTGAAGAAGCTGTTTTTCGTCAAACGCATATAGAGCTGAGCGATATTGAGTTCCTCTGTCATTTCCTTGTCTCATAAACTGGGTGGGGTTATGTTCTTCCCAAAAAATACCAAGCAATCTATCCAGAGATACTTTTTTAGTATCATATGTAATCAAAACAGCTTCGGTATGTCCCGTGCGTCCTGAACAAACTTCTTCATAAGTTGGATTAGGCGTTGTACCGCCTGAATAACCGACCGCGGTTGAATGCACACCCTCACATTTCCAGAATAATCTCTCTGCTCCCCAGAAACATCCCATTCCAATAACAAGTTTATGAAAGGTATCAGGAAAAGGCGGATGAATAGAGGTTTTCAAGACAGCATGAGTTCGTGATGTCTGAATTTCCTGCGCTCTTCCTTTAAGCGCTTCATGGGTTTCTGGTAGTCTAGTTTTAAACGGATTATCAAAAAACATTTTTCGGTGCCTTTAAGTTTAAGTTTTTACAAAACGCCTTTTCATAATTAATTTAATCTGGAGATAGTAAGGCTTCAATACCCGGCAGTGATTTTCCTTCAATCCATTCAAGAAAAGCACCTCCTGCCAAGGATACATAAGTAAGCTCCTCAGCTACTCCTGCAAGATTTACAGCAGCTACAGTATCGCCACCACCAGCAACGCTCACAAGCTTCCCGTTCCGGGTCCTCATGCCTATAAACTCTCCAAGGGATTTACTGGCTTCATCATATGGGGCAATTTCGAATGCGCCTGCAGGCCCGTTCCACAATAATGATTTGCAATCACTTATATGCTCTTTGAATAAAGCAACTGAGGCAGGACCAATGTCTAAAATCATCTCATTATCTTCCAGCGTGCCGTTGAGGCGTGTATTAAAGCTTCCCCCATTTTCTAATTTTGTGCTTACAACACCATCAATCGGCAAAACTACATCGCATCCTTGTCTTTCTGCAAGCTCCAGTATCATTTTAGCTTTTGGCGTCAATTCTGGCTCATGTAACGATTTAGCGATTGGTACTTGCTTCGCAGCAAGAAAGGTGTTTGCCATTGCTCCTGCAAGCAACAATTTATCAACTTTAGTGATCAAATTTTCTAGTACAGAAAGTTTCGTAGATATTTTTGCTCCGCCAACAAAGGCTGCCACGGGTCGCTTCGGGCTCTCCAAAGCATCAGACAGCGCTTTTAGCTCAGCTGCTAGAACAGGACCTGCGTAGCTTGGCAGCAACTCAGTGATCGCTTGTATAGATGCATGTGAGCGATGAGAACAAGAAAACGCATCATTGACGTAAATATCAACAAGACTTGCATAAGCGCGCGCCAGCCCCAGATCGTTTTTTTCTTCCCCAGCGTAAAAGCGGCAGTTTTCCAGCAAACAGATTTTCTCATATGAATTTATCACTTCTAAAATTTGCGATGGATCCTCGATGTGCGGTATAAAATGCACTCGCGTAGATAGTGCTTCGGCAAGATATTCTTGCAGTGGCTGTGAAGAGAGCGTCTTATCAACATTCCCCTTTGGTCGCCCAAGATGGGTTACTAAAACGATTTGCTTTGAACAATCTACGAGAGATTTTATTCCAGGAATAACACGTTTTATTCTTGTATCATCTGAGATTTTTCCATCTTTCATTGGAACATTAAAATCAACCCGCATCAATATCCGTTTATTCTGCGCATTCCGTTTGCTAATCACCTTATAGCGACCTGTCATTCTTCAAATAACCTCTTGTATTAAATTATGTTACTGGATTACATAAATATCATGTTGGTTGCAAATCAGCATCTTTTTATTGATGAGCTATTTTGTAACCCATTTGTAATATTCATAAGTGAAAAAAAATTTTGGTGTTGCGATGTCTTCTGGGATAAATAAGGAAGCGATAGGCGAGTTTCTGGCAGGTGTGAAAGATGGCCTTCCATTACAATTAGCGGTTTTCCCTTTTGGCATCGTATTTGGTATGGTTGGACTAGATGCAGGTTTGACACCACTTCAGACGTTCTTTATGTCATCTATCTTATTCGGCGGTGCTAGCCAGATTGTATTTACTCAATTATACGCAACAGGCACCCCCTTTACAATATTGGTAACAACTGTAAGTGCGGTTAATCTGCGACACTTACTCTATGGGTTTGTTATGTCTGAATATTTACGCCACTTACCTTTAAATTGGCGCATAGTTCTTGGCTATTTACTTACAGATGAAGCATTTGCGATTTCGTATCTTAGATTCACTCAGCAACATTCCTCAGACACTATGCATCATCACTTGCTGGGAAGTGGTCTAATCCTTTGGTCATGTTGGCAGACATCAACTGTAATTGGAATAATAGCTGGCCCAACAATACCTGATAGTTTTCAGCTTGAATTTGCTGTTCCGCTAACATTTATTGCAGTTGTGATACCTTCTCTTACGCATTTTCCAAAAATATTTGCTAGTCTTTCTTCAGGTTGTGCTGCCCTAATATTTCAGTTTCTGCCATTCAATCTCTGGCTTATTATTGCTGCTTTTTGTGGAATCATTGCTGGCACAGCCTCTAGTTATTTAATAAATGAAGGAGACAAAAAAACAGAGGAAAAACAATGATTGTTTGGCTTGCTATTGTTTGTGCAGGAATGCTCACCTTTGCCACAAGATTTCTTCCCCTATCTCCTTTAATGCCAAAATCGCTTCCAGACTGGCTACAATTAGCAATGAAGTTTGTCCCAGTATCAGTACTAAGTGCAATCATTGTTCCAGCTATTTTTATTTCGCCCGAAACTAAAACCATTGTAATTCAAGATAACCTTAGAATAGTCGCAGCAATGGTTGCTATTATCGTTGCCTATTACACGCGCTCTACTATTACAACAATTATATCTGGTTTGTCTGTTATCTGGCTTTTAACCCTTTGGCAATAAACCACCAAATTCTTCCATCTATCAAGGATAACCCAAGGCTTATAATTACAAAACCCCCAAGGGTCTGAACAGAAATCCATTTTGAAAGAATAATAGCATCAATTAATACAGCAAAAATAGGCACAATAATTGTAACAAGCATTAGACTGGATGCTCCTGCAAGTTCTAAAATACGATAATAAATAACATAGGCAAATGCAGTGCCAGCGATACTTAATCCTAAAAGTATAAGTATAAAATCCCACTCAATCGCCACAATATCTGGCATACCCTCTGCTAAAATCATAATTGGTGTAACAATTACAGACCCCATCAATAATGTTCCGCAGGCAATATCTAACGGCATGTAACTTGAAAGACGTGTTTTACCCCACACACTTCCTAGCGCATAACTAATAGTGGCCAGCAAAACAGCTAGCTGGCTTAAAGATGTGAGTGTGATTTCTGTTAATGTGTTCGTGCCAATCACCAAAATCACGCCTACAATGCCTATTAGAGTACCTATCACTCGTCTTGTACCTAACGGCTCTGAGGGAATAAATATCGCAGCAATAAAAACTGCTGCAAATGCCGTATTAGAATTTAAAATCGCGGCTAGACCCCCGCTTATTGTCTGCTGACCCCAGGCGATTAGCGTGAATGGAATGATATTATTCAATAATACCATTATCAAAATACGAAGCCAAAAATCGGTTTGAGTTGGTAATTTTTGCCGCCGCCACAAAAGAACCAAATATAGTGCTATCCCAGCAAACAGAATTCTGTACCAGACAAGTGTCAGTGGCGGGACATACTTAACCCCCTCTCCAATAAAATAGAAAGACCCACCCCATATAAATGATAAAAATAATAAGAGAAACCAAGCTTTATTATTCATCTATTTCACTTTCTTATAAAAGAGCTTCAGCTATCATTCGGATTCCCATAACGAAAAACATCCATAATAATAATTTTCTAAACAAATCGGCTGATATTTTATCTCGTATTGATTGGCCAAGAACAAATCCAACTGTTGCCGTTAATGTTGCTACTAAACTTGGAAACCAAATCTCAGAAAAAACCAAAACCTCGGTTGATACATATCCGAATATGACCGGCACACAACCCACAAGTAGCAGGAATCCCATGGTATCAACAAACTCTCGTTTGGGAATTTTGGCAGATATAAGGTAAATCGTAAGGGGAATAGCCCATAGTGCTGTCGGACCTCCTACAAATCCAGAGATTCCTCCAACAATCGGTTGCCAATTTCTCATTTTTTCTGGTGGAATATGCCATCCACCACTTCTGATGTTTGTTGCGAAAAAACTTAATATACCAACGCCAATCCAGAGCTTAATAAGCTCATTTGATAAATGTACCGTAACAAATGAAAAGACCGCCAAACTTGCTATCATCCAAGCAGCAAGTCGCCAATATTTTTTAATCACAAAAAGATGGTTTTCAGCCTGGTAATATTGCCAGCTATTTAAAAGTAGAACAGGAATAACGTTAATCATTACCGCGTCTACGGGCGGAACAAAAAAAGTAAGAATGGTAATGGCGGTGGTTGGAAGCCCTAAACCAAGAGTTCCTTTTACAATGCCCGCAAGGAAGAATGATGCCGCAATAATTATCCAATAATACTCAGCGGCAAACTCTGACATCAAATGCTAGTTGCGCCTAATTGAAAGGCTATTTTATCAACATGTTTTGCTAGCGCTTCATCTAGGTTAGTAATGCCTCCTGAATCATGGGTGGTAAGGTTTATATTTACAGAACTGTAAACGTTTGACCATTCCGGATGATGATTCATTTTTTCAGCAACAATCGCAACCTGCATCATAAAACCCATTGCGGAAGCGAAACTATTAAATTTTAACTCCCTACTCATTGCTTTACTATCAGCCTGAAAAGACCAACTATTAAGCTCAATTTTTAACTTTTCCAACGATTTATCATCTAATAAATTTGACACAATTTCTCTCCAAAAAACATCATTATAGCCCGAATTTTTTGCAATTCCATAGAAGGTGATGTATCACACGCATCAGTTCCGATAACACGCATTTTACAAAATTTTTCAAGCAACGGACCAATCATTAGATTATTCAAGTCAATAAAAAAAACAATTATTAATTTAATGCTCTCACTCCATATAGTTTAGAGCTATTTCCTTTTTAGCATTGAGAATTATTTAAACTAGAATTAAAAACAAAAAAATTACTAGTATATGAAACCGTTTTTGTCCGTTTTATTAGAGACTCTGCCATTGGTCGCTCTGTTTGTTGGAACAAGCATGTTCTCTCTACACATTGGCGCTTTTGCAGCTATACTAGCTTCGGCAGTTCTCATTTTTGCTCAATATGTTAAAGATAAATCGATCTTGTATTTTCCGCTGTTTTCTACTCTAATTTCCCTAGTATTTTTAGCAGTCGCCTTCATCACAGAAGAAACATTTTTTATAAAAATTCAGTCCAGTTTATTCAACATTTCCTTTGCTGGATTATTGATATTCGGATGGGCTCAAAACTATCCGGTAATGAGATTATTTTTCGGAAGGCAGTTCCTTTTAACACATGAAACTTGGATGAAACTATCTTTACGATGGGGGCTATTTTTTGTCTGTCTTGCTATCGCTAATGAAGCAGCTTGGAGAACATTTACTGATGAAGGTTGGGTTAACATAAAAGTATTTGTGTTCGCTCCTGCAACTGCCTTATTTATGGCAGCCCAAATTCCACTAACATTAAAAGGCAGAGTGTCTGAGCAATCATCGGAGGACTAGCACAAACGCAAACATTATAAGTCGCATTTTACAAGTCAAAGGGCTGAAATCTGATAGCCTAAAACTGGAAAATGAATGGCTACCTGCCCTGTTTCCTCGTGTTCATAATCGATTATGATAACCGTTTCGTCAAGATAGCGCAATGCACCTATTACATCCGGGTCAGATGTTCTGCCGTTTGGACGAATCTTTACCTGTTGCCCTCGTCTCAAACCACCAGTAAATTTACAATTTATGCCCATTGGAGCATTGGGGATATTTTTAGTTGCGGTTTCTAATGCCTGCTCCGCTGAAATATCATGAGATATTCCATGACCAAGTGATGCAATAGCTTCACGTTGCTTACATACCGCATCAAAAGGCTTTATAAAATCAATTCCACCTTCCCAGCGACCACATAAAAACCAGACACAATGCTGAACAACAGCGTCTGAATAACTTGGTATATCTCCATTTATAAAAGGGCCATTCTCTAGCAGATGATGATTTATTAAATCGAAGGCAGCTTGCAACTGCAGTAAAATACTGGGAAGCGAATTTTTCATCTCTTCTACAGTCCATCCAGGCTCGAAATATAATGAGCCTCTATCCTTAATGAATTCTTCAGGCGCTTTACCCATGGAGGTAGTAAGTACCACCCTTACACTGAGACTAAATAAAATCGCTTCACCAAAGCTCCCTAATATTAGCTCAAGAGACTTATTTGATAACTGATATGCGGGGGCATTACTATTTTGTAATCCAAGTTGCCATGCAATAGTCTGGCTGTCACAGAATATATCTGCTCCAAGCTGTAGGACAGGTGTTCTACGATAGCCACCAGTAAGTGGCATTAATAGAGGTTTTGGCGGTATACGCGGTATTTGAACAGATTGCCATTCCATCCCCATTATACCGAATGTTATACGAATTTTTTCTGCGATTGGAGATTGCGGATAGTGATGAAAAATGGGAGGCAACATTTCTAAATTAGCCTTTGATTGATTTTAGCAACGGTCAAAAAAGAGCAACATTATTGCCTGACTTCAATTCTAAGGTCAATATAATACAATCCATATGCTAACCAAGCCAAGCGTCGTATAGCACGACTTGCAACACTAATTTGCCGTTAAAAAAACGATAGGCATTGGTGTTATTGCGGACAGGGTGCCCCGCAAGGAGCACAAGAGATTTCTGTATCGGCTGGTGCAGCAATACTTTTAGAGGCAGGGCTTGTAAGATGATCTATGCCAAGAAATATAAACAGCAACAAAAACACAGTTATATGAAATTTTCTAGGAGAAATATACATATCTTCTAAAATCCAAAATAAGGTCTCATCTTTACGCCTATCCAACTTCCCACTAAAGCAAAAAAGCCCCACAGCCAGCCATGTAAGCTTCCGGAAGAAATCCCAGCTAAAAACGCGCCAATATTGCATCCAAATGCCAATCTTGCACCTATCCCCATCAGTAAACCGCCAATAACTGCTGCTATTAGTTGGCGAGAAGAAGGCCATGGTTGCTTTGCAAAGCTTGCAGTTATGGAGGCAAGTAATCCTGCTCCAATTATCATTCCAAAATTCATAAGACTGCTAATATCCGCGAATACAGATTGTTTTAGTGCTAGAGCAGGTCCTGGCCACTGCCAAAATACCGTTTTATCAATTGGCAGACCTGCTAACAGAGCAAGCTTGCCACCCCAAACCGTAAACCCGAACGTTACGCCCCAAGGATGGCCAGAGATAACAAACACAAAAGCGCACAAAACCGCAATTAATCCAGTTCCCAAAAGCCACTTTTTGCTGAGCGCACGACCTGATTGATGTGCTAGGTAAAAACAGGCTGCCATCAATCCAAAAATCAACGAAACATTCGTTAAAAGAGAAACTAATAAGCTGTCACTTCCACCAATAGTAATTGGATTAAGCGCGCCCCATTCCAAGACCAACGGCAGAGCAAGACTTCCTAATACAGAGCCAATTACAAACCCAGGTAGTGCAAACAACATTCGAGCAGAACCTCCGCCATAAGTGAATAATACGCCAGACCCACATCCATTAGCGAGTTGCATTCCGATTCCAAATATAAAGGAGCCAATTATGAGGGAGATTGATATAGGTGCAAGACTTCCAGAAGCCCCTAAATTCAAAAAACTAGCTGGCAAAAACACCAACGAGCATAATCCAACAAGCAGAAAATGATAGCCTATAGGACGCGTATCACCTTGCGTTATCAGCAGTCGCCAGCCTGAGGCAAACCCATATTGAAAAAATAAAAACGAGGCTCCCAAAAACGCACCCAAAATAAATAGGATAACGCCTTTGCCTCCCGTATCAAGAGATACAAGTCCAGCCACGATCAATCCGGCGATGGCCAGGATAAAGATCACTAAATAATCTGTTTTATTATCCTGACCATGATGCGCAATCTGAGACATTTCTGCTTTTGTTGCAGAATTTGCCATATAAAATTTTCTATCCAAGTTTCAAAAATTCTTTAACTTTTGCAAGGTTTGATTTTTCTGACACTAGTGGTCGGCTTTGATCTTTAGTCCATTCCACCATTGAACCGTCATACAATAGTACATCTTTATTTCCAAGTAATTCAGATAATACGAACCAGTTTGTGGCTGCCCAATGCCCTGTATTACAATAACTTACAACTGGCCCCTCAGTGACATCATCATAAATCTCTGCCAATATATCTACAGGTTTAATTTTATTTTCAATCTCATTATATGCATTTGATTGCGAAATTAATATTGCACCTGGGATATGTCCAGCGGCGTTAGCATTGGGGTGTTTTCCCTCCCCCCAAAACTGATCCTCTGGGCGACCATCAAGAAGAGCGACAGAAGATGTTTTATCCGAAACCAACTGCTCAACGCCATCTGTATCGATATAGCCGTTAGCAGAAAACGATGCTACAAAGTTACCTTCAATTGGTGCGATCGGGGCCCCTGTCTCAATCTTATTTGGATAAATCTTGCTCCAGTTTTTCCATCCACCATTGAGGATAGAAACAGTTTGGTGTCCAAATAATTTAAACGTCCAGTATGCACGTGCGGACGAGCCAAAATCTGTCGAAGAAACACCGGCTGGTACAATCACAATTTGAGAGTTATCATTAACGCCTAAATTTCGTGCTAGCGATTGAAACTGACTGTCTGTGGGTAATAATCCAGGCGTGTTATCTCGTGAAACACGCCATCCAGCTTTTCCATAATCAGAATGTATGGCTCCCGGAATATGCCCTTCTAAGAAAGTCTCATATCCTCCACCATCTATTGAATTGCGCATATCAATGATTACCAAATCAGAATTGTTGAGATTATCTGCCAACCAACTTGCAGAAATCAAAGGAGTTGATGCAGTTGCGACACTGACTGGCATCAACACAGCAGATGATGTCAAAATGCCTGTAAATAGAATATTAATTAAACGTTTCATAATCCTTTTTTTCCCCGATAGTGTGTTTTTAACCTGAAAACCATTTAAAATGTATTAGTAAGAGACAACATCAAAAAAATCATATATCTTTTTGACGAATAACTTACATATAGAAATAATTTTTAATAATTGTCTTAAATATCCACAAATAAATAATAATTTTTAATTTTAATAGCGATTAATAGCAAATTTTTGCTTTTTTCAATGAAAATACAAAAGAGCATTCTCAATTTCCTATCTTGGTTCTTCAATTATTTTACAAAAGGCCTGATGAAACAGATTTAACGCCTTCAAATGTGCATGTGAAATAGTGACACATGACACTTGAATGCAAAAATGGACTTGCTACATTAGCTTTCGGAACAATCATACCCAAAACTTTAAGGAATAAAATATCGCCTCATCTAGTCCTTTATTTTGACCCACATTATTCACCATAACGAGACGTTTAGCTCTTGGCCTTTAGCTGATACTCAATAGAAACGAGACATACATGTCACCTAAGTTGCAACGATTAATACTTTTTGGAGTGGCAGGTTTATTCCTTACAACAGCAGTAGGATTAACACTGGCAGCTCTTAAAGAAAATATTGTTTATTTCTATACACCCTCAGAAATAGATAAAAAAGAAATCGGCAACCGCGCAATTCGAATAGGCGGACTGGTGCAAAAAAATAGCATTAGTGTAGTTGGGCTGACAGCCTATTTTATTGTAGAAGATGTCAAAAGCCAGCAAGCAGTTACATATACCGGTGCGCTTCCCGATATTTTCCGCGGTGGTCAGGGAGTTATTGTAGAAGGGAAGTTTAACGAGGATACTTTTAATGCAAATACTGTAATGGCAAAACATGATGAGCAATATATGCCCCGCGAGGTAGCTGATAAATTGAAAGAACAGGGGATCTGGCAAGGAGATTCGAAAAAATGATAACTGAGATTGGACATTTCTCACTAATTTTTGCTTTTGTTCTGTCCCTTTGTCAGTCTTTTGCACCTATTTATGCTGCCAGAAAATCAATGGATGTAATTCACAGATTCTCTATAAGATTGGCGGTTTTGAACGCCGTCTTTGTATTGTTGTCTTTCAGTTGTTTAATATGGGCGTTTATCGTATCAGATTTTTCAGTGGCTTTAGTAACAGAGCATTCCCACTCTAGCAAGCCAATGATTTATAAGATTTCTGGCACCTGGGGTAATCATGAGGGCTCCATGCTAATGTGGATTGTTATTCTGTCTGTTTTTGGTGCTGGATTAGCTCTTACCCAAAAAACAATGGGGCTATTACAAAAATCATCTACGTTAGGCGTGCAAGGAATTATTAGCTCTGCATTTATTGCATTTAGCCTTTTTACTTCAAATCCGTTTGAAAGGCTTGCCTTGCCTCCGTTAAATGGCAACGGCCTTAACCCGGTATTACAAGACATAGGGTTAGCCCTTCACCCACCAACATTATATGTGGGGTATGTGGGTTTATCATTAGCGTTTTCTTTTGCTGTTGCTGGTCTTATAACAAATTCAGTTGACAGAAACTGGGCTCGTTATATGCGGGTTTGGGTTCAAATAGCATGGTGTGCTTTGACACTTGGAATTGGACTTGGCAGCTGGTGGGCTTATTACGAGCTTGGATGGGGTGGATGGTGGTTTTGGGATCCTGTGGAAAATGCCTCTCTTATGCCTTGGCTTGTTGCTACAGCTTTATTACATTCAGTAATTGTGGTGGAGCAGCGAGACTTATTAAAAAGCTGGACAGTCCTTTTGGCAATCACAGGTTTTTCACTATCTTTGCTAGGAACTTTTATTGTTCGCTCTGGTCTCTTGACATCTGTTCATAGCTTTGCATCAGATCCAACACGTGGATTATTCATATTAGGTATTTTGGTTTTCTCAATTGGCCCGCCCCTACTATTATTTGCAATTAACGGCCCAAAAATTAAATCGATTGGATATTTACATCTTCTTAGCCGAGAGACTGGCCTTTTAATAAACAATTTCCTTCTGATATGTGCCTCAATCATTGTAATAATTGGTACATTCTATCCAATTGCACTGGAGATTATGACTGGTATGAAAATTACGGTTGGGCCTCCCTATTTTGAAGCTACCTTTAACCCAATTATGGCATTACTAGTTATAATGATGGGTATTGGTCCATTTTTAGTTTGGAAAAGAGGAATCCTGCCTAAATCGAATAAAATCTGGATATTCGCAGGCACAAGCGCTGTTGTGATTTCTGCAATTTCTTTTTGGGCGAGCAATGAATTATCCGTATCTGCTCTTGCAGGGATTGCTACTGCTGCATGGCTTGGTATCTCACTTTTATGCGATATTTTTGTTAAAATTCAAAAATTAAACCGCAATCGATATACTAATTTTTGGCAGGACGCACTCCATCTTCAATGGGGTATGTGGATAGCGCATTTTGGCATTGTCATTTTTCTTGTCGGTGCTCTTGGCGAGGGTATTTACAGAAGTGAGTCTGTTGCGCGCATGCATATCGGGGATGAGATTTCTCTTGGATCTGACAGTGCAAAGCTTCAAGCCATTTCCACCAGAAACGACAGCAACTATGAATCGCTGGTTGCCACTCTGAAGCTTACTACCAGTGATAATATTCAGATAGGTTTTTTATTTCCAGAGAAACGAATTTACCCAGTTGAAAGACAAACAACGACTGAAGCCGCCATTCGTCGAACAGTTACCGCTGATTATTATGCCGTCCTAGGAGATGGTAATAGGAAAGATGGCTATACCATCAGACTCTATCACAAGCCTTTTGTTTCGTGGATTTGGCTAGGCGTTATTATGATGGCATCGGGCGTTGCAATATCTATCATAATACAGCGATTGAAACCTAAACAGACGCATGTAGCATTTACATCATGAATATTCGTTACATTCTGCCAGTTGGAATTTTTTTTACAATTGTCGTTATTTCTGCGGTGGCAATGATATCAATATTGAATGGTGACCAAAGTAGAGCCCAACTTCCCTCCCCGCTAATCGGTAAAAAAGCACCTGAACTTGTTTTGTCCTCCTATGGGAGCAGTCAGACTTCTTCTGATGCCGCTCTGGAACTTACAAAGCAAGTTGAAGATGAGCCTTTTGTTGTTAATTTTTTCGCGAGTTGGTGTGCACCTTGCCAAAAAGAAATCCCGTTTCTGGAAAAATTATCACAGGACGTGGCGGTTATCGGGGTTGCTTATAAGGATAAACCTGATGCATTGGAAATTTTTTTAGAGCGTTTTGGAAACCCATTTCGGCATATAGGGCTTGATAATGATGGGAAAGCCGCCATCAATTGGGGTGTATATGGCATTCCAGAGACATTTCTTATCTCTGATGAAGGCATAATAATTATCCGTCATGCAGGTGAGATTACGCATGATATTTATCGCACTGTGTTCTTGCCCAAAATCGGAGATATGATGCAATGATTGGTGCATTCTCCATCAATAAATCCCTAAATACCCAACTTATAACTATTGTGATTGGTATGGTTTTCGTTATTAACCTGTACTCGCCGATTATTTTTAAAAATGCTTTTGCGATTACTGCTGAAGAAATGCTTGAAGACCCAATTCTTGAAAAAAGGGCACGAAATATATCTGCTGGTCTTAGGTGTCTTGTCTGTCAAAACCAGTCTATTGACGACTCAGATGCGGACCTTGCTATAGATTTAAGAAAGCAAGTACGGGATTATTTAAAACAAGATATGAGCGATGAAGCTATTTTTCTGGCTCTAAAAAACAAATATGGTGAATTCGTTTTATTATCACCGCCAATTCAACCAGCCACCTATTTGTTATGGATTGCACCTCTGTTTATTCTTGGCGTGGGAATATTATTAATAGCAAATTTATTTTTGCCCCCCAAGGAAAATAATCGCAAACCTCAATTTCAAAATAATAAATCTTCTATAATTAAAACTGTCTTCCCTTCAATTAAAAAGAGGTTAGAGAGCAAAACAGGAGATCCTGACACTGATATCTCCGCTAAAATCAAATTTACCTTTCCTATTGTTGTATTAATTCTAAGCGTTACCATTTATCTTGGATTGGGAAGGCCGGACCTCGATGACCAGCCGCTTGCAGAACGCAACGAGATCCAAGCAACGACGAAAAAAGAATTAAAAAAGAGGCAAAATGCAGCTCTTAGCGCCTTTAACCAAGCTAAAATCAATGTCGAGAAAAACCCTGAAAATTTATCAGCACAATTCATGTTGGCAGCAACTGCATCACAAATAGGCTCAATAGAAGATGAAGTAAACGCTCTGGAAAAATCATTATCACTAAGCGGCGGTGATGCCCGCATAAAATCCCAACTTGCTGAAGCACTTACAAGACAAGCAGGTGGGCAAGTAACAAAAGCTGCATCAAGCCTGATATCACAAGTATTGCAAAGAAACCCTGAAAATATACGTGCTCTTTATTTAAGAGGCCTAGAATTATTTCAAAAAGGTGATATGGGGGATGCAATAATAGCATGGAAATCCACAGCAGGCCTGATCCTCCCAGGTTCGCCCCTAGCGGATACATTGAAATCTGATATTGCAAAAGCTGCAAAATCAAATGGGGTGGATATCCCAAAGATTGAATTTGCAAGATTACCAGAAGTTAATATACCAAATTCAGCGAGCAATAATGCGCTGATAGATGTAAATCCAACATTATTCGAAGAACAGCGCTCACAATTTTCTAATCTATCTAAAATAGAGCAAGCCCAGTTTATCCAAAAAATGATTGAGCGTCTTTCTAAAAGATTGGAACAACAGCCAGAAAATTTTTATGGGTGGCTTCAATTAGCAAACGCGCATATTTCAATGGAAGATTTCACTTCTGCAGGTAATGCGCTTATATCTGCAGCTAAAGCCGCTAATTCCGATCAGCAGAGAATAGCACTGATAGAAGCTGCTCTTCTATCACAAACTTCGCTATCATTAAATCTGTTGGTTAAAAATCAATTAGCCTTGTTACCAGCTTCTTTGAAACAATCCAATTCTGTAAAGTTTCTAGAAGGGGAATACTGGCGACAAATCGGAGATAACAAAACCGCAGCTAGGCTATGGTCAGAAATATTAAATCAAATTCCAGCTCATTCGCAACAAGCAAAAACATTAGAGCAATTAATAGCTGAACTGATTAGTTAGCCTACGAATTGCTCTCTAACCAATCGCTTTTAAAGTTAAAAATATCTCTTTTATCTAGCCAACAAACGCCTTTTCTACAACATACTGGCCTGGCTTTGAATTCGCACCCTCAACAAGTCCAAATTCCTCACAAATTTCTTTCATATCTGTATTCATCTCCATCGAGCCACAAATCATTACTCTATCCTGTTCGGGGGAAAATGGCGTGGTGGACAGTAAGGAAAATAATTCTCCATTGCGAATTAAGTCCGTTGCTCTTCCAGTTATTTCGGAATTCTCACGCGTTGTAGATGGCAGATATGAGAGCTGTTTCAGCGCAAACTCGCCTATCAGCGGGTTTTTCCTAGTAGTTTCAACCTGCTCTTTTCCATAAGCTAGTTCTGCTATGTCTCTGCATGTATGTACTAATATAACGTGCTCATACTTCTCATATAATTCAGGATCTCTTATGAGAGACGTAAAAGGTGCAATGCCTGTCCCTGTGGCTATCAAATAGATGCGCTTTCCAGGGATTAACGCATCCAAAACTAATGTTCCAACAGGCTTCCTCCGCATGATTATATAATCATTGATTTGTATATTCTGTAATTTTGAGGTAAGCGGACCATCGGGCACTTTTATTGAGTAAAATCCCAACTTTTCATCCCAGCTGGGCGAGGCAATTGAATAAGCCCTTAATAAAGGTTTACCTCTCTCATTAAGAAGGCCAAGCATTATAAATTCTCCAGAGCGAAATCTAAAACTAGCTGGGCGTTCCGCTGAAAAAGAAAATAATCTATCAGTCCAATGCCTCACATCTAATATTCTAACAGCATCATCTGTCTGCAGAGTGACCGTAAATGATGTCATCTACTCTGTCCTAATCTTGCTAAAAGGCAACCATGTCTAATTATAAGAAGAACCGTAGTATAATTAAGCAACAATATACATCTTATTTTTGGTTTACACTCTTCAAATTTAATCTTTCTATATTTTAGAACATCTATGTCAAATTCTTAAAATTGCAACATCATGTCATATTTTATATTCAGCCTCAATAATTCTGAGAGTACACATTATAGCTGGCTTCAATAAAAAATGAATGAATTTAGTATTGACTAACTATATAAGTGTGGATTATATTATGTTTATGTTAGTTAAATCAATAGTCAGCAGGAAATAGCATGGCTGATGTTTCATTAGCGCCCATACATCGCAATCCATTATCAAGTCAAAAATTAGTAATATCCGTTTTTATCTTGTCTGTGCTTGGATACGGTCTTTTAAATCACGAATTCGGTGAAATAATTATAGCGTCAATCGCTGATGCTTACATACAAGTCACATCGTTTGTTGCCGCTACACTATTTTTATTCTATGGAATTGAGCGTCTATTCAAAATCGATATCACTAAAAAATTATCTGAGTCTGGAAATCTTCAGGTATTTTTTGCGGCCCTGCTCGGCGCGTTACCTGGGTGCGGTGGCGCTATAATCGTCATTACTCGTTATGTTTCCGGATCGCTTAGTTTCGGTTCAGTACTTGCGACACTTACAGCAACAATGGGGGATGCTGCGTTCTTGCTAATAGCTAAAGAGCCAACCACTGGTCTTTTTATTATGGGACTAGGGCTTTTTGTAGGAACTATTACTGGATATGTAGTAGATAAGATACATGGAAAAGACTTTTTAAGACCTAAAGTATCTACCAACTCGTCGGTAGATGTCGGTCACATCCGCGGGCAGTCAAATTCACTAATTCTGACACGATTTTGGGTGATGCTTATTATACCTGGCATTGCATTTGGCATTCTTGCTGCTTTTCAAGTAGATATAGACGAATTATTGGCTAACCCGTTTATTACCAAGCCAGGAACGTACTTGGGCTTTATTGGCGGGCTTTTTTGCTTATTTTTATGGGTGGCACCTACTATTTTAAAAGGTAGCACTGTAAATAATGCTAGAATTTCAGCCTACGTTAAAAATACGATTGCTGATACAAACTTTGTTACTGCTTGGGTTGTATTTGCATTCCTGATTTTCGAAATCTGGATGTTTAGCTTTGATATCGACCTTGAAAGTTTATTTAGCGGTTTTGCTTTTTATCTTCCTCTGGTTGCTGTTGTGTTTGGGCTTGTTCCTGGCTGCGGGCCGCAATTAATCGTAACAACAATGTATATCGCAGGCATTATTCCTTTATCTGCACAAATTGGAAATGCAATTAGCAATGATGGGGATGCCTTATTCCCTGCAATCGCACTTGCACCAAAAACCGCGTTGGTTGCAACTTTGTACTCGACCATCCCTGCCCTTATCTTTGGCTATGGATGGTTTTTTATTTTTGAATAGCGTGCGAATAAAAAAAACCCTCTATCTCTTTGTAGTCTTACCGCCATTGAAACTTTATGATATTATTTTGTTTCAAATTGGTTCAATTAGATATCACTGAAAAGTGGAACAAGCAAGATGAGCAAACAAACACACTACACGTTGTGGGAGACCATGGCACTGGCAGAATATAAGAGTACACCTGAAAAAATTTCAGGAACGACCAATTTAGACGGTATTGAAATAAAGCCACTATTCACAAAAGATGATTTGAAAGCATGTGTTCATCTTGAAAATTTTCCAGGACAAACTCCTTTTACGCGCGGGCCGAAAGCAACCATGTATACGGGTAGGCCATGGACAATTCGCCAATATGCTGGTTTCTCAGGATTCCAATGCATTTTTTAAACAAGCACTTGCAGGAGGTCAGAGAGGCCTTTCAGTTGCGTTTGATTTAGCAACGCATCGAGGCTATGACTCAGACCACCCAAGAGTATCAGGAGATGTGGGCAAAGCAGGAGTTGCGATTGATACAGTTGAGGATATGAAGCAACTATTTGCCGATATCCCACTCAATAAAATGTCAGTTTCAATGACAATGAATGGGGCTGTTCTTCCAATTTTGGCTAGCTTTATCGTCGCAGGCGAAGAACAGGGCGTACCAGCAAAAGACCTTTCCGGTACCATTCAAAACGATATTCTCAAAGAGTTTATGGTACGAAATACCTACATTTACCCGCCAGAGCCATCTATGCGGATTGTATCTGATATTATTGGTTACACCGCTTCTGAAATGCCCAAATTTAATTCTATTTCCATTTCTGGTTATCATATGCAGGAGGCAGGCGCAAATTTGGTACAGGAACTTGCCTTTACGCTTGCTGATGGCCTTGAATATGTAAAAGCGGCAAATAAACGTGGATTAGATGTAGATCAATTCGCACCACGATTATCTTTTTTCTTCGCGATTGGAATGAACTTTTTTTCAGAAACAGCTAAATTGAGGGCAGCACGCACCCTTTGGGCGAGTTGGATGTCACGTTTATTTAATCCCAAAGATACTAGATCACTGATGCTTCGCACACATTGTCAGACAAGCGGTGCTAGCCTGACAGAGCAGGACCCT
>CABXZZ010000023.1 GCA_902516825.1 uncultured SAR116 cluster alpha proteobacterium | reverse complement strand
AGATCTGCGAGGAATTATTATAACGCACGCCCACGAGGATCATTTTGGCGCTATCCCTTATTTGTGGGATAAATTGCAGGTTCCAATTTATGGAACTGCCTTTACGCTAGCCTTGTTACGCAGAAAACTAGCTGAATCAAAATTGGCTGAAAAAATTCCCTTGCACGAAATAAAGTATAATGTCGATTATAACTTTGGTGCTTTTACGGTTGAATTTGTTGCGCTATCGCATTCAATACCTGACCCAGCTGCACTTATTATTAAAACAGATAAAGGACAGATACTGCATACAGGAGACTGGAAGCTTGATGAAACCCCAATGCTAGGGGGTAAAACAGATGTTACTAGATTAAAGCAGATTGGGGAGCAGGGTGTTATTGCACTTATAGGTGATTCAACTAACGCAATGGTAGAGGGTAGAACCCCATCAGAGGCGGTTGCGCGGGGCGGTTTAACGAAGGTAATCGCAAACGCACAACAGACTGTAGCTATCACTTGTTTTGCGAGTAATGTAGCTCGGATAGACTCAATTGTTGCGGCTGCAAAGTTAAATAACCGACATGTGTGCGTAGTTGGTCGCGCACTTCACCGAGCTATTTCGGCCGCCAGGGATACTGGATATCTAACAGACTTGCCAGATTTCGTAACTGAGGCAGATTCTGGGCTAATGCCAAGGGAAAGCCTTGTTATCATTTGTACAGGCTCGCAAGGTGAGGTAAGAGCTGCACTTGCAAGGATCGCTAATTGTACACATGAAAACATTAAACTTAATAGTGGTGACACGGTTATTTATTCATCTCGTCAGATACCTGGGAATGAAAATGCTATTGCTAAAGTTCAAAATCAACTTCTGCGCCAAAAAATTAACATTGTTACCGATGAGGATGCTCCTGTTCATGTGTCCGGACATCCAGCAAGAGATGAATTAATCGATTTATATAATCTAGTTCGTCCCAAAATTGCCATTCCAGTTCATGGAACAGCAAGGCACTTAGAAGCTCATGCAAAGTTAGCAGTATCCTGCCAAGTCTCCCAAACACTTATTCCAGAAAATGGAGACGTAATTAAATTCTCTGGAAATAAAGCAAATGTGGTGGACAGCATAGAGGTATCCCAGTTTACCCATGAATCAGGGAATGTAGTTGATTTGCAATCAGATATGTTGAGATCAAGGAGACAGATGCTATGGAATGGTTCAGTTAGTGTATCCATTTTGTTAGACCATATGGGGGTGCTAATGCAGGCTCCGACAGTAAGTCAGGATGGTGTTTGTATTATAGAAGAAGAGAGCGACTATTTAGCTGACATTAGTATGTTGGTTGATACCCAAATTGAAAACGCGAACACAAGAACGTTGATAGATGATAGTGCGATTGAAACCCTGGTAATTGGTAAAGTTAAAAGTGCTACAAAAGCTAGGTTTCGTATTAGACCGAAAGTGCACATGCACGTAATTCGTATCGCCGGATAGCTACAAGAGGGTTGTATTAAGTGGATATTGTCTCATCAATTGTTGTTTATATTTTGCTATGGTGGTGGGTTTTGCTAATGGTGCTCCCATTTGGCAGTTACCCACCAGAAATTCCTGAAAAAGGTCACGCAACATCAGCACCCGCAAACCCAGCAATGCTAAAAAAAATAATCGCGACAACGATTATATCAGCTGTTTTTTTTATAGTTGTAAAATTAGTTATTGAATCAGAGTTCTTTGCATTTAGATAAAAAAAACAAGGCCTTTTGCCTTGTTTTTTTCATGCCACCACATGTGGTGATATTTTCTCCCTAAACTCGGTCCTACTTTTTGTGATAGTCCGATTTAAAAATGATAAAATAATGACATGCAACTGTCACGAAAAAAAACACGCTGAATTATTGCATGGTGAAATAAAATTTAATTTACATCTCTTCAGATGTTTTCTAAATATACACATAAATTTTATTTAATAAGATTAGCAGTTTCATGGTTTTTCAAAAAAAAATTTTGCAGTGCAATAAGGGTAATAAGTTGGCTACGGAAATATTGATCGCAAGTGACCATGGGGGCATAAGGCTAAAATCAATCTTGCTCTCACACCTTACAGCTAACGGTATTGTTGCAACAGATCTTGGTTCTAAAGCAGATGGTATTTCTGTTGATTACCCGGATTATGCCGCTAAATTGGCAGGTTCAATACGCTCAAATGAAGGAATGGGTATTTTGATTTGCGGATCAGGTATTGGAATGTCTATCGCAGTTAATCGATATGAATGGGTAAGAGCAGCATTGGTGCATGATGAAACTTCTGCAAGGTTGTGTCGCGAGCATAATAATGCAAATGTTATTGTCCTTAGTGAGCGTTTAATGGGAGAATTGACGGCAATATCTTGTGTTGACGTATTTCTTAACACGGACTTTGCTGAAGGGCGACACCTAAGGCGTGTAGAAAAACTTAGCAATCCATCTGGCTTATTAGCACCACAGGAGAAATAATATGCTTCAGGATAAAAAAATGTTTATTGATAATCTGGCTATTGGCGACCCAGAAGTTGCTGAAGCCATCCAACATGAGTTGGTGCGCCAGCAAGACCAAATAGAAATGATAGCATCAGAAAATATTGTTTCTTCGGCTGTGTTACAGGCACAAGGGTCAGTATTAACAAATAAATATGCGGAAGGATATTCTGGTAAACGCTATTATGGAGGCTGTGAATATGTAGATGTTGTTGAGACATTAGCAATTGAACGTGCCAAGAAATTATTCAATTGTGAGTTTGTTAATGTGCAGCCACATTCAGGCGCGCAAGCGAACCAAGCTGTCTTCCTTGCATTATTATCCCCAAATGACACCGTATTGGGCATGTCCCTAGCCTCTGGCGGCCATCTTACACATGGAAGTGCGCCTAATCTTTCAGGTAAGTGGTTTAATGCGGTTCAATATGGTGTTAGCCGTCAAACAGGATTAATTGATTTTGACGAAGTCCGAGATTTAGCAAAAAAACATAAGCCAAAAATGATAATGGCTGGTGCATCAGCCTATCCACGACAAATTGATTTTTTCAAATTCCGAGAAATTGCGGATGAAGTTGGCGCACTTATGATGGTTGATATGGCCCACATATCTGGATTAGTAGCAACAGGTCTGCACCCTAGCCCTATTCCGTATGCAGATATCGTAACCTCTACAACTCATAAGACACTGAGAGCGGGACGGGGTGGAATTATTTTAACCAATAATGTTAACCTTGGTAAGAAGATCAATTCTGCTGTATTTCCAGGTTTGCAAGGCGGCCCTTTGATGCACGCCATTGCAGGAAAAGCAGTTGGCTTCAAAGAAGCATTAGAGCCTGAATTTAAATCTTATATTCAATCAGTAATAGATAATGCCATCAGGCTTGGTGAGGTTTTAAAGGAGCGTGGTCTTGACCTTGTTTCTGACGGGACAGATACACATCTTGTTCTTGTTGATCTAAGGCCAAAAGGTCTTACGGGCAATATAACCGAAGTTAGTTTAGAGGCTGCAGGTATAACGTGTAATAAAAATGGTGTTCCGTTTGACCCTGAAAAACCAATGGTGACTTCTGGTGTTAGGCTTGGCACACCCGCAGGCACAACGCGTGGGTTTGGTCTATCTGAATTTGAACAGGTGGGTCATATTATAGGTGATGTATTAGATGGTTTAGCTTCTAATAAATCTGATAATTCGGTTGCTGAAAAGCAAGCAAGAACACAAATCTTGGAATTATGCCAACATTTTCCGATTTATTGAGGAGTTGGTTTGAGATAAAGACGCCAAGAAAATTAAATTTAATGCAGGGTTATTTGAGATGTTATGTCCATTTTGTAAATCAGAAGATACGCAAGTAAAGGATTCTCGGTCTTCAGAAGATGGCACTGCGATTAGAAGACGCCGGCAATGCAGTAGATGTGATGCGCGTTTTACAACTTTTGAGCGCGTGCAATTGCGTGAGGTTTCAGTTATTAAAAGAAATGGAAGTAAAGCGTTGTTTGACAGAGACAAACTGGCAAAATCATTTAAGATTGCACTACGAAAAAGAGATGTTGATGCTGGAAGTGTTGAAATAGAAATCAATGAGATAGTAAAGAAACTTGAATCTACAGGTGAGCCTGACGTCGCGTCTGAATATATAGGTTCACTTGTTATGAAGGCATTGTCCAAACTTGATAAGGTAGGGTACGTCAGATACGCATCCGTTTATCGCAATTTTGCAGACCCTCAAGATTTTGAAGAATTCGTGAATGAGCTTCAAAAGTGAAATTGACCTCATTAATGGAAACAATCGATACACGCTGGATGAGATGCGCTATAGCTTTAAGCAAGAAAGCTCAAGGGCTTACCTCCGAAAATCCAAACGTCGGATGTGTGATTATTGATGCTGATGGTAATCTGTGTGCTTCTGGATACACGCAGGCCGGCGGTCGCCCGCATGCTGAGCAGGTAGCCTTAAAAAAGGCGGGTACTAAATCTAGTAATGCTACCTTATATGTAACATTAGAGCCTTGTTCTCATTTTGGAAACACGCCACCTTGCGTAGATGCTATTATTGAAGCTGGTGTCAAAAGAGTAGTTGTGGGCGTCATTGACCCCGATACCCGGGTGAATGGTGCAGGGATAGAACGGCTAAAAAAAGCAGGGGTTTCAGTCGAAACCAATGTGTTATTAGAGGAAGTTTCTGATGCAATTCACTCCTTTCTAGCTAGAAAAATATTAAATTTCGATGTTCAGAAGCGTTTTTTAAACGGAATGCCCTACATTATGGTTAAAATAGCTCATAGCGTTGACGGCTTTGTGAGTAAAGGTAGAGAAAAAGGAGGCCAGATATCAAATCAGGTTTCTTCAGCATATGTGCATGATTTAAGAAGCAGAGTAGATTCAGTGTTGATTAGTCAGAAAACAGCGCTGGTAGATGATCCGCGCCTAACCGCCAGAATAAAAGGGTTTAAACATCCAACAACTAGGATAGTGCTAGACAGAGATTTTGCGCTTTTAGAAAAAAGCTTGCTTGTACAAACGAGCGACATACATCCGTTAATCATCGTTTGTCAAAATAAACCAGATGCTTCTCATTGGATCTATAAAAGGCAAAAAAAGGACAATATTCAGCTTTTGATTATGAACGAGAATTACTCTCTAGAGTCTATTTTCGAAGCTTTACTCGAACAGGGTCAGGGTTACATATTAGTTGAGGCTGGACCTCGATTATTAGGATCTCTTTTGTCGGCTAACCTTGCTGATGAATTCATACAAATAATCAGCCCTAAGAGAATGGTGGTTGGATTATCTGTTTTAAATACAGAACAATCGGTAGTATTTTCGCCTCCGCCGCCTTATGTAATATCTGATCAATTTAATCTCGCTGAAGATATTGTTAAAATTTGGAAAAGATAGAGAACCAGAATGTTTACAGGCATAATTACAGATATCGGTGAGTTAGTGTCCTTGGAGAAACAAGGGGACTGGCGATTGAGAATAAAAACTAATTGGAAAACAACGGAAATTACTATTGGGGCGTCTATCGCTTGTTCAGGAATTTGTCTAACTGTTATTGAACGAAACGACAATTATTTTGATGTCGCGGCTTCAATGGAAACAGTATCGGTAACAACTTTGCAAAATTGGCGAATTGGAACAAAAATCAATCTGGAGAGAGCACTTCGATTAGGGGATGAGCTGGGTGGCCATATCGTATCTGGTCATGTGGATGGTATTGCAACTATCATAGATATTAAACCTGAAAAAGATTCCCATCGCATTTGCTTTGAAATAGATGAGGCATTAAATGGTCTAATTGCAAACAAAGGTTCAGTCGGTATTGATGGTATATCATTAACAGTAAATTTAGTGGCGGTTAATAGCTTTGATGTAAATATCATTGAACATACTTGGCAGGAAACAACTCTTGGAAAACGTGAAGTTGGTGATACAGTAAATCTTGAAATTGATATGTTAGCTCGCTATGTTGCGAGATTGCTCGAGACTCAGAAAAACTAAAAAAAAACGAATAATCCAAAGGAACCCAATTGTGTCTGATTTTAATGCAGTAGGTATTGATCCTATCGAGGATGTCATAGCCGATGCCGCAGCTGGAAGGCTATTTATTCTTGTAGATGACCAAGATAGAGAAAATGAAGGCGATTTATGCATTATTGCTGAACATGCCACGCCAGAGGCTATTAACTTTATGGCTACTCATGGCAGAGGTTTGATCTGCCTTGCACTTTCGCGTGAGAAGTCAGATGAGCTTGGTTTAAGCCTTATGGAGCGAAGGAATGAGTCACGCCATTCAACTGCTTTTACTACCTCAATCGAGGCAAGGGAAGGTGTAACAACAGGAATTTCTGCACAAGATAGGTCCCATACCATAAATGTTGCAATCAAGCCTGATGCCACAATTAATGATATCACTACCCCAGGGCATATTTTTCCCTTAGTTGCTCGTGCAGGAGGCACATTAGTCAGAGCAGGACATACTGAAGCGGTAATTGATATTGCCAAAGCTGCAAACGCTAATGCAAGTGGGGTTATCTGTGAGATAATGAACGATGATGGAAGTATGGCAAGATTACCTAATTTGATCACTTTTGCTAAAAAACACGATTTAAAAATAGGGGCTATTGCTGAGTTAATTGCATGGCGTAGGCGCAATGAAACGCTTGTATCGAGAATATCTGAAACTGTCATCAATTCAAAGTTTGGAGGGTCTTGGAGGATGATGGTCTACCGAAATGATATAACTGGCGCAGAGCATGTTGCTTTACTGAAAGGTGATTTACTTACATCTGAACCTGTTTTGGTAAGAATGCATGCACTTGATATGATGGTAGATGTCTTAGCAGAAACAAACCAACATCGTTCTTTTGGAGAATTGCACAAGGCAATGAACATGATTGCCGAAAAAGGTAGGGGACTTATTGTTTTATTACGAGACGTAGACTCCAACAGCATATCTCATCTTATTGCGTCTAGAGTTGGGGCAGAGCTGGATAAAATAGTTAGCCCTGAGCTTCGGGATTACGGAGTAGGGGCACAAATTCTTAGCGACCTTGATATTCATGACATGATCCTTTTAACCAATTCACGACCGAATGTAATTGCTCTCGAAGGATATGGGCTTACTATTTCTGGGTGGAAAACGATTTCAGTGGAATAAAGCGTTCATAATTAAAAAGGACAAAGATGAGCAAAAAATTTCTTATTATTGAAGCAAGATTTTATAACGATATTTTGGATGGTCTCGTTGATGGTGCCATTCAGCAGCTGGAATTAAATCATTTCAAATATGAGCGTCTTGAAGTACCTGGCGCACTCGAAATTCCAGCTACCATTGCGATGGCCTCACAAACGGAATATTACTTGGGTTTTATAGCGCTTGGTTGCGTTATAAGAGGAGAGACGTCACATTATTACACAGTTAGTAATGAGTCTGCTAGAGGGTTAATGAATCTTTCCTGCGAAAGACATCTTGCTATCGGAAATGGAATAATCACTGTTGAGAATAGAGAACAGGCATGGGAACGTGCAAGTGTCTCTCAAAAAAACAAAGGGGGCGAAGCTGCACTAGCTGCTATAAAATTACATTACATAAAAGAGCGCTACATCAAATGAGAGATGCTATATCAAGTAAAAAGAAAAACCCTGTGCCAATGCGGCGAAGAAGTGGGGCGCGCATAGCTGCTGTCCAATTGAATTTTCAACATTTATTTATTAGTTCTGATTTGCAATCCTCTATATCTGATTTTCTAATGCATTATGCTTCCGATATTGCCAATGACATGCAAGTAAAAGAAATCGATAATGCCTATTTTCAGCAATTAGTATTTGGGTGTGAGTTACATAAGCAGCTAATCGATGACGTCATTTCTTCGTCATTGGGGGAAGACTGGAAAATCCAGCGATTATCTAAATCAGATTATACGATTCTTCAAGTAGCAATTTGTGAGCTTAAACACATCCCACATACGCCCGCCAAGGTAGTGATCACAGAATATTCAAGCATCGCTGACGCGTATAACAGTGATGTATCATTTGTTAACGCAGTATTAGATAAAGCGGCTCGGCTTATAAGGACTAGCGAAATGGCAACTTTATAGCAAATTTAGCAAGTTTATCAGTTTAAGTCTTCACAGAGGTCAATATTCTATTCTGTGTTTTGTCTTCGTCTAAGGTTAAAAAATATTTGTTCTAAAATACCAAGCTGAGTGCCAGGTGCGGTTGTCTTTTCTGAATCATAATCAATCGAGTTTGGTAGTTTTGTTATCCTAGTCATCTCGAGAAGGATGTCGTTTTCGTCAAATTCAAAAGCATATAAATCACTTGAATTTATGACGGCTTGCCTGCCAAGAGGTGATTGTCGTTTAACATCTAAATAATATAGCTTTTTAGAAGCAAAACTGCCCTCAAAGCTCGCTGGTCCTAAAATGATTTGAAGCTTCGATTTGCTTGTATTCCCTATCTGGATTTTATCTATATCCATAGCATCGAGCTGATTGCCATGAGTAGTTTCTTGAGCTGCGCATGATATTAGGAATAGCAATACCAATATATAAATGGTACTCGAAATCAAATATTGAAGATTTACCATAATTCTAGTGTAATTCAGGTTTACTGTAGTAATATTACTCAAATAGCTGAAGAAAAAACTATTATGGGTCATTTATCGTATCCTGTTTAATTTGCTAATAACGTTGTTAATCAATGCCTATTCTGGTAGCTAAGGTCAACATATTATAGGAATGAATTATGGTTGCTAACACGTTTCGTAAAAAAATAGCTGGTGTTTTTTCTGGTTCTCAAAAAACACATTTAGATCGCTACCAAAAAGCATATTACAAATGTTTAGAAGCTAGTAGGAGGCAGGAATTTTATACCGAATTTGAGGTGGCTGATACCTTCGATGGACGTTTTGATATGCTTTGTCTCGTGATGAGTGTTTATATGCAAAAACTTTGTCAGGACAACGAAAAAACAAAGCAGTTCAGCCAAAATTTGTTCGACGCGATGTTTAAAGATATTGATTTAACATTACGTGAAATGGGTGCGGGAGATTTAGGTGTTGGTAAGCGTGTTAAAATCATGTCAGAAAGTTTTATGGGAAGGTTATCTAACTACTCGCATGGTCTGGAGAATAAAAATGCAACCATGCTTGCAGACACTCTTTCCAGAAATTTGTACAGAAAAGATGCTTGGGTCAAGGAAGATAGCAAAATTACGCAATTTGTACTCAATTTCCATGAGCAAATTACAAGTTTGAAAACAGAATATTTAATTTCAGAGGATTTTAATATGAATGATTTTATTGCTACCTCACTAAGCAGACAAAGTTAGATGTGGAGTTAAAAAGGGCATGCAGAATTTTACATTGGACAAAAAAATTGACTTGTATCTCATAGATCGTGGTGAACCTATAACAACTTTGTCTGGTACGCTAGATGATGATGGCTGTCGATTTGTGCAGGAAAGATTTAGTTTTGTTGATGTAAGCAGTGTTGCTTTATCAGCAAATATAAAAAAAATTTCAAAGGATTGTTGGGAGTTAACAGGAAGACTACTTGCACAAGTTACACAAGCATGTGTTTCTACTGGCCTGCCTGTCAAAGAAAAACTAGATATAACCTTGGAAGAAAGATATGTTCTTCATAATGAAAGGGACGGTCCGGTAGCTGAGATTGATTGTGATGCTGCGAATGTTGAGGTACTCGAAACAAATATATTACAGGTTGGTGAGTTAATAGCGCAAACCATTGGGGTTGAAGCAGATTCTTTCCCAAAACAAATAAATACGCCAGGAGTTCATGTTTTTGGCAGCGAAAATATTGATGAGCATCCATTTGCAAAGCTTTCTAGTTTAAAAAAGTAAAGTATATGGTTTCTCATTATTTGCATGATTAGGAGTATTACCAAGTGTCTTTGAATCTTAGAATTGTATTGGATGCTATGGGTGGAGATGATGCTCCAGACATTGTTGTTGCGGGAGCGAGCATGGCACGTAAGCGCCATCCTAATCTTGAATTAATTTTCATTGGTCACGAACACAAAATTAAACCCCTTATCAATAAGTTCAAAAATCTAGGTGACTCAAAAATAATACATGCTGATGATATGGTGGCACCAGACGCAAAACCCGCACAGGCGCTTAGACATGGCAAAAAAACTTCAATGTGGCTTGCTGTTAACGAAGTGGCAACTGATAACGCTGACGCTATTGTTTCTGCGGGAAACACTGGGGCATTGATGGCTATTTCTAAACTCCAGTTAAGAATGATAAATGGGGTAACAAGACCTGCTATTGCTGGATTTCTTCCAACGTTAAAGGGTTTGAGCTGTATGCTAGACCTAGGCGCTAATATAGAGGTTGATGAGCGTAATCTAGTTCAATTTGGCATAATGGGGGCTTCTTTTTGTTCCGCAATCACTGGTATGAAGAATCCATCGGTTGGAATTTTAAATGTTGGCGAGGAGGATCAGAAAGGCTTTGATTATTTAAGACGAGCTGGCATTAGCTTATCTGACGAATCTTTAAGTTTAAACTATGTCGGTTTTATTGAAGGCTCTGATATTGTAATTGGTAATACAGATGTAATTGTAACAGATGGATTCACAGGTAATGTTGCTCTTAAAACGGCTGAAGGAACAGCTAAATTCTTTATGCATCATTTAAGGCAGGCGTTTCGAAGCTCATATCTAAGCAGAATTGGTTTTATGCTTTCGAGAGCCGCATTTGTGAAAATGAGGAAGACGGTGGATCCGCGATATTATAATGGCGCAATTTTATTGGGATTAAATGGTATTTGTGTTAAATCTCATGGTGGGGCTGACTCAGTTGGTTTTTCAAATGCGATTGAGGTAGCCTGTGATTTAGTTGAGCATGAGTTTATACCTAAAGTGAATGACTCTATTTCTGCAGCTGAAAAAGTCATTCAAAGTACAGCAGAATAGAAAATAAATATATGAAACAGATATTGATGACTGGTGTTGGCGCTTATCTGCCCGAAACAATTCTTACAAATGATGAATTGAGTGAGTTCGTGGATACAGATGATAATTGGATTAGACAACGCACTGGAATTATTTCAAGAAGAAGGGCAAATTCAGAGGAACTTACATCTGACCTTGCCGTTAAAGCTGCTTACCAGGCTCTACGATCCTCAGGACTCTCTGCAACAGATATTGATTGTATTATTGTAGCAACTACGACACCTGATTTTACTTTTCCTTCAACAGCAACCATAGTTCAACAAAAGCTAGGGGCCCTCAACGCGTTTGCATTTGATGTTCAGGCTGTATGTGCTGGTTTTGTATATGCTCTCTCTGTAGCAAACGGATTAATGTCTACAGGTCAGGGTAACAATACATTGGTTATAGGGGCAGAAACGTTTACTAAGCTGCTTGACTGGAACGATAGATCAACCTGCGTATTATTTGGCGATGGGGCAGGCGCTGTTGTGTTACAGGCAGAAAACAGTAAAGAAGGTTACGGAATAATAGCAAATACGCTTCACTCTGATGGTCGATATAAGGATATATTATATGTTGATGGAGGCGTTTCAAGCACAGGCACTATAGGGTATGTTAAAATGCAGGGTCGTGACGTATTTAAACACGCAGTTGAAAAACTAGCATCTGCAATGGATGAGGTCTTGCATATATCAAATTTGAAATCAGAAGACATTGATTGGCTAGTGCCACATCAAGCAAATATTAGAATTATCAATGCGATGCAGAAAAAACTTAATCTACCTGATAGAAAAGTTATCAAAACTGTTTCCCATCATGCTAATACGTCAGCAGCGTCAATCCCGCTAGCTCTTAACTCAGGTGTAGAAAGCGGAAAGATCAAGTCGGGTCACTTACTAGCTCTAGAAGCAATAGGGGGTGGACTTAGTTGGGGGGCCAGCCTTGTAAGGTATGGCAGGCCCGTTTAATTTATAATTAAAGCAACTGTTTCAGAGTGTTGACTTGCTATCTTGACGATGATACTTTTAGTGTATGAATAATACTTTAACACGTTCCGATCTTGCACAAGCAGTTCATTTGGAAGTTGGCCTTTCTAGAAATGAGTCTTCACAATTAGTGGAGGACGTGATCGAAAAAATTACTGATTGTTTTGTTAAAGGTGAAAATGTTAAACTATCGTCATTTGGCACATTCAGTGTTCGCTCAAAAAGAGAGCGTATAGGAAGAAACCCTAAAACAGGTATTGAGGCGAGAATCACACCTCGTCGTGTGTTATCTTTTCATCCCTCTATATCTTTGCGACAAAGAGTTAACAGATGATAACTGAGAAATCGGTTAGTGCTTATAAGACAATCTCGGAAGTATCAAAATTAATCGACGTCCAATCTCACGTGCTTCGTTTTTGGGAAACAAAATTCAGTCAGGTCAGGCCGATTAAACGAAGCGGTGGCAGACGTTACTACCGCTTGGAAGATATAGAGATTCTTTCTTCAATACGAGAATTGTTATATAAGGAAGGGTATACAATAAAAGGTGCTCAGAAAGTATTAAAGTCTCATTTAAAGAGTGGCGGTTCGATTAGTAATAAACCGCCGGAAGTTAATCAGTTGTATAAAAAATCAGGTGATGATGCTATTTCATCAGAAAAAAGAAGCCTTAAAATAGAAAATAGCTACAAAGTCCTTGAGCTTCTTCGGGATAGTGAAAATCTTATAGATAAACTGATTTCAAAAAGTCACTAAATTAATTAAACCTTAAAATGTTATTTAATGTTGCTTTTAAATATTCTTATTTTATTCACGGAGCGTAGCGCAGTCTGGTAGCGCACTACACTGGGGGTGTAGGGGTCGCAGGTTCAAATCCTGCCGTTCCGACCATTTAGATCTTATATTTTTTAATAAAAACAGCGTATTAATGTTCTTTTTCGATTTTTTATTGTTTAATTTACTTTCATCTAATATCACCTAGATATCAAAAAAGTGTAGACATAGTGTCGACATGAAATTTGCCCCCCTTTTTTTCTGAGAGGGACTAGATAAGAGAAAAATTAAAAGCATCATACATAGCTAAACTGGCGTGTCCAAAAGAACGTGACCAGATAAAGGTATTTGACACGGAAGTAACGGGACTAGCTGTTCGCGTTACTAAATTAGGCGCAAAAACATTTATTTTCGAAAAAAGACCGCGAGGTTCCAAGAAGGTTAAACAAGAAAAGATTGGAAGCTGTTTAGATTTTTCAATTGAGCAGGCGCGTGAAGTAGCTAGAGAAAAGTCATTAGCCTATAGCAGAGTCGATTATATAAGAAACTTAAGAGAAGCACCGAAAAATATTATTTGGAAATGCGTTCAAGGAATATATATCGGTTAAATTGGCACAAAACAGAGAATCGTATAGGGAAAAGCACTTAGGTTTATTTGAGAGAAACATTGTCATCAAATTTTCTGAATATCCTATTCAAGAATTTAAAAGACAGGATCTATCCTCTGTTGTGTTACCTATCCAAGCCAGCGGCAGATAGGGAGCGGCACAAGATGTATGGAAGGCTGTATCCTCATTCCTCACTTGGTGCGTTAGTGTGGGATATTTGGACTCTAACCCAGTTCTGGGTTCAACCCCTAAATTCGCAATCAGTATTAATGATAGAGTTCTATCATTGGAAGAATTGAGGCTTATTTGGAGAACTTGCGAAAATTTACACCCAATTCGATGTTCATTGATAAGATTGTTAATTCTTTTACCTTTTAGGAAATCTGAATTTTCTCAAAATTTATGGAATGATTTTGACGGTGAAAAAATCAATGTTTCTTCTGAAAGAACCAAAACCTCAACTTCAATTAGTTTAAAACTCTCCGAATTTGCCAAATCACAGCTCCCACCTAGAAGAAATTTTGATTCTTATATGTTTTCAATAAGAGAAGGTAAAGCTACAAGATTAGATGATAAAATCCTGAAAAACGTCATAAAAGATACAGGTATTAATAAATTTTCTTGGCATTGTTTTCGAAAAACTTTTTCTACTCGTCTACATCAACTTGGAGAAGAAAGTGATGTCATTGAGGCATGTTTAAATCATACCCTGAAAAGTAAGATGGGAGTTTCTGGCGCTTATAATTTTGCTAATTATTCAAAAAAAATGGATAACTTAATACAAAAATGGTGAGACATAGAAGAGGAGGCCATTAGTGGTTAATAAACCTTTCATTTGGATGCCAGTGGAAGAATATGCAGCTATGTGTGAACTGGCCCGGCACGGAAAAATTACTCCAATTGTGGATATAATTGAAACTTGTCTAAAAGAAGGTAAAACAGTTCACCCAGCTGTCCTAGATGGATTGAGGTCATTTAGACTATTGGGATTCGAATTTCCGTATTAGCGCTACTCCAAAGTCTTCGAGAAAAAAGCGCCCTGTTGGCAGACCGAAAAACGCAGATAAAGGTTTTTTTTATAAACGCGAGTGCCAATTACGAGCCATAAGAATTGTTGAGATAACGTATGATTGCCTTAAAAATAGTAGAAAAATTCCTACCAAAAGTGAATTAACAAAACGTATTCTATCTGATAAGGAGCTTGTGTTATCAGGTTTTGCAAAACTGGCACGAACTAGGCGTTATGAGTTAATTGATGAAATATATATTGAGTATTTTAAGGAAAAATACCCTGCCGGAAAAACCTTCAATTAGGCATATTTTTATGACCATCGATTAAGGCTATAAATTAGTCATTTGAAACATTGATGGGATTAAATGATTATGAAATTACTTACCCGTGAGCAATCTGCAACTTACTTAAAAGATTGCGGAATTAGGTCTTCACGGATAACTTTGGCACGACTTGCCATGACAGGTGAGGGGCCTTCATTACGTCCTTATAGGCCGTAAGGCTTATTACCGAGAAGAATGGATAGATGAATGGTTAGAACGCCAATTAAGCCCAGCAAACCATGCCTTTTCACATATGCAGAAACAATATCTAAAATGTCCATGAAATGGTTTAAATGGGCTAAAACTGTAAAGGGTTTAAAATCGACTGAAAAATTTGTATTGATTTGTCTCGCTGATTATTTCAATGATGATTTGGGATATGCATTTCCAGCGCAGGAAACAATAGAAAATTATACTTGCTTGGAACGTTCAACAATTAGCCGAGCTTGCAAATCGCTCGAGCAAAAAGGTCTTATAAGCTGGACACATCAATATAAAGAAAACAGCAAATATTCATTAAATAAATATGTTCTGCACCATGTTGCAGACAAACATACGGCAGAGAGCAACACATCCGTGTTGCAGAGTGCAACATACCCATGTGGCACAGCACAACAGAAACACTTAAGTAAACACTTAAATTTAACTCTTAATAATACAAATAAATATAAATCTGAAAAAGGTAAAAAATTGACTGATAAACAAGATGCCTTTGCCGAAAAATTGGCTAATAAATATTGGTCACGTTATCAGCATGAGCAGTTTTCTTTCGATAGTTTATTAGCTGACTGCCGCACTTATTTACTTTCCTCACAGACCGATGATGATTGGAAGGCAATTTGTAATGGTTTGCCGCCACCGAGTGAAGTAATGAATATCTAATTAATTTTATTGAAGCTAGTGCAACTTAAACATCCAATGACCTATTAATTTATATTTGAATTTGTTACAAAAATATAATGATATTTGAAATTAGGACTGGCGAGATTCTCAACTTAAAATAAGTCTATATATTATTTTTTAACTTTTTCGTTGTTATTAAATTTAATATCTCTTTCAGTGAGGTTATTGAAAAATCTACCCTCGTCTCTAAGCGTCCGCGAACATTTACGGCAGCAACCTTGAGTCCCGCTTTTTGCGCTGAGATGATGCCCGAATTACTGTCTTCAACAGCCAAAATTTCATCGGGTTTGAGCCTTAGTTTTTTAGTAGCTAGTTCATAGGGAAACGGGTCTGGTTTACCTTTTTTAACGTCGTCGAGAGAGAGGGAAAAATTCAATATTTTTGATACTCCAAGTGCAGCAAGATTAATGTCCACAACCGACCGGTTAGAGTTTGAAACAGCCGCTTGTGAAATACCCAGAATGTGAAGTTCACTTATAACTTCTGAAGCATGGAGGGTCATATTTAGAGTTGAACTATTAGCAAAATAAAAACTATTAATTTGGTTTGCCCATTCATCAAATTTGAGACTAACAGGGAAGCGTTTTCGCAGTGTTTTCCAAACACCATAGAGATTCACACCGATAAAATATTCGTCTGATAGGTCAGAAATATCAACATTGTATTTTTCACAAATCAATCTGAGTGACTTCAAATGAAGGGGCTCGCTATCTACGAGTGTGCCATCAATATCCCAGGCTACTGCCTTTATCATACTTTATACTTCAACTAAGGCTTGATATGTTTGACGGAAAGTACAGTATCCTTTGTTGTAAAGTTCAGCATTTTGGATATTTGGTTCAATGCGGTTACCATAAGAAACAAAAGCTGTGACGCCAAACCAGTCATCACTCATTTTTGACCCGATAACTGCCATCCAAGCTGCCCCAAGACAGGAACCTGGGTGTCCTTTCAATAACTGAATAGGTTGTTGCAATATGTCAGCACAAATTTGCATCCAAAGAAGTGAATTGGAACCACCATCAGAGGCCAGAAAACGTGTGGTTGGAAGACCCATTTCATTAAAAACTTCTATGTGGTGACGGAACGCATATCCAAAACCCTCGAGCAGTGCGCGCCACATATGGCGTATGTCATGGCTTAAACTAATTCCGTGAATAATTCCTCGAGCATCCGGGTCATGTAGCGGTGTTTTTTCGCCAAGGAAGTAGGGAATAATCTGAACACCTTCGGCCCCAGCGAGCGTTTCGGCAGCAATTTTGTCTAGGTATTGATGTAGCGTAAGCTCACATGAATGTGCATTGTCCCTCTCACCTTTAGCCAATTTATCAACAAACCAGTTAAGAGCAGACCCACCAGATGCCATACAACCATTTGGCATATAGAGACCCGGTATTAAATGAAGATCAAGAAACATACGTGGGTCAGGTTGCAGTTTGTCGGTAGCAATCATAATGTCGGTCGCTCCGCCAAACTTAAGTAAAACGTCACCAGGTTGGTTTATTCCAGCAACATAAGCTGATGCTATGTGATCAGCTGCACCACCAACAACTAATGTACTCTCCGCTAGTCCAGTTGCCTTTGCTGCGTCCTTATTTACTTTTCCAAGTATAGAATGAGAGGCAATTTTGCGCGGTATAGCGGTACGGGGAATGTGTCCTATGGAGACCAATTCATCAGAAATCAAACCCGTAGCAGTATTAATAAATCCTGCTTCAAGTGCCCAGTTTTGTTCAACTGCTTTTTTACCAGTGAGTTTCCAGTTGATGAAGTCATAAGAACCAAAAACTGTGCTGATTTGTGCGAATATTTCTGGTTCATATTTTTCTATCCAACGCAATTTTGCTGCTACTAATTGCTGATTTATACCGTTTCCTGTTTTTTTTATGAAATCGTTTTCTTCAAACTCTGACTTTAGCTCCTGCACCTGTTCACCGCAGCGACCGTCACTTTGCTGGATGGAGGGTCGGAGTACTTTACCTGAAGAGTCGAGCAAAACTACAGCTGGTAGCATCCCCGTTACACCGATAGCATGGATTTTCTCCGGACGAACTTTGGCTTTGGATAAAAGTTCTGAAATGATTTCAACAACATTTTTCCACCATTCATCTGGATTCTCTTCGGCCCATCCTGGGAATGGGGAGTTCAAATTTACAGGTCGGGTGGCATGAGCTAAAATCTTATTAGGTAGACTGAGCAGAATTCCTATTGTAGATGTGGTTCCAACATCAAGCCCAATTGCGTAATTCATCCCCGTAGCCTATTTACTACATCCATAAATCGTTTTACACGTGCACCATCAACTTTATTCCATGTATTGCCATCTACTTTAAAATGCGTGCCTATAATGCAGCCAGATGCAACAGACATGACATCAGTTACGTTGTCTATATTAACGCCTGTATTTGCAAAAACAGGCACTAAATCTCCGACAGCTTCAGCAACTTTCTGGAGATCTGAGCTATCCGCGGGTTGACCTGTGATAGGACCTGATACGAGAATGGCGTCAGCTAGAGAGGAAAATATGGCAGATTTTGCCCTTAATTCAATATTGCGCTGGTCCAAAGAATGGGCAAATTCAGCATTTATGTTAAATAACATTTTCATATCATTTTTGTTTAAATTCGAACGAAGCCGACTCGCTTGCGCACAGTCTGGAGCCCAAACACCCATGTCAGAAGCAAATACTCCGGTGAAGATTTCGCGAACAAATGATGCTCCTGTCACAGAACCAATAGCAACCGTCGCAGTTGGGTCCCATAAATAGTTTACTCCAAAGGGTACCTTCAACATTGGTTTCAGCGTTGATACAATCATTGTCATAGCTGAAATGCTTTCAGGTGTTGCTTTAAGGACATATGGCCTATCATTTTCATTGCCAAACATTATTGAGTCAACGCCCCCAGATTGTAGTTTTTCTACGTCGCTTATCACATCTTCAATAAGCTTATCTATTCCACCGTCAGCGTCAAAAAGCGGCGAGCCTGGGAGAGCGCCAATGTGCGCCATAGAGATCACCACCTTTTTCTTCGTTCCAAAGAAGTCAAAAACCATTAGAAATCTCCTTTCTCATCTTAGTCACAATACTCGATGCAATTAATATTTCAACACCAGCCTCTTCTAGTGATTCTCGCAAATGGTCAGGTGGTATTTGCTCTGTTATAAGCAGGTCGATATTAGTAAATTCAGATATGCGTGCAACCGACACTCTGTCAAATTTAGAACTATCCATTAGAACAATATTACGCTTGGATTGCGAGATCATCGCAGACTTTATTTCTGTCTCTTCTATTGAATAATCGTAGAACCCGTCTTCTGCCAAACCTGAAACACCAAGAAAAGAGATGTCAAAGTGGAAGCGTCTTAAATCTTCTATCGCTTTTGCACCTACTATTGATGGCTCAGAGCCTTGTACTTCGCCCCCGGGTACATATATCTTAGCACGTGCTTGGCTACCAAGGTGACAGGCAATCGGTAATGAGGTAGAAAATACTCTAACAGGCATGTCTTTTATACGGTCCGCCAAAGCAAAAATGGTTGAGCCAACGTCAAGTGCGATTATTTCATTCGGTTTAATTTGTTGCGATGCCATTGCGGCAATAGCGAATTTAGCATGTTGGTTTAAGACCGTTCGGCGGTCAAGACTAGGCTCGATTGTATCAAACCTCTTTGCAGAGGGACTATCAGGCAGAATTGCACCACCGTGAGTACGAGCTAAAAGTCCCAGCTCTTCCAAAAAATCAAAATCTCGACGAATAGTCATCTCTGAAGTGTTACACAGTTTAGCAATCAAAGGAACTGTTACCAGACCGTCCTCTTTAAGGGAGGCAAGAATCATATCTCGCCGCTGCGAGGAATGAAATTTTTTTGAAGTCATATGCCAATCCTTAATTACTATATCAAACAATAAAAATCACAAACAAACAATTTTCTCAACCTTTTTTGTAAAAAACAACATTTTAGTGTTGAATATTGTTATATTATGTGAACTAATCGTAGTGAGTTGGAGCTTAAAACATAATGAGTAGATTGAAAAGAACAGTTCTTATAACTGGAGGAGCAACAGGTATTGGCCTTGCTAGTGCACACGCATTTTCGGAAGCTGGATATAATGTTGTTCTCACAGATTTAGAGCAAAAGGCCGCGCAATCTGCTGCTGATGAGATAAATGGCCCAATTTTAGCTTTAAAACTCGATGTTTGTGACCAAACCTCTATTACTGTTGCATTTAGCGAGGGAGAGGGAGTTTTTGGTCAAATTGACGTTTTGCATGCTAATGCTGGAGTATCGAGTATGAAGAGAGCGTTGGATCTGACTGAGGAAGATTGGGACTTTAACTTCAACGTCAATGCCAAGGGTATTTTTCTCTCCAATCAGGTTGCAATACGTCATTTTCTCACACATCAAAATAAAGGAGTGATTGTAAACACGGCATCTTTAGCTGCCAAAGTAGGTGCCCCACTTTTGGCGCATTATTCGGCATCAAAATTCGCTGTGTTGGGATGGACACAGTCGCTCGCTCGAGAACATGCCAAGGATGGGATACGAGTGAACGCTGTTTGTCCTGGCTTCGTTAAGACAGGAATGCAAGATCGTGAGATTAAATGGGAGGCTGACTTGCTTGGTTCTACCCCAACCGAGGTAGTTCAATCTTATATTGATCAAACTCCACTTGGCCGAATCGAGACTGCAGAAGATGTTGCTGATGTTGTCGTTTTTCTTGCTTCCGATAAAGCTCGGTTTATGACAGGACAAGGCATCAACGTGACTGGTGGCGTGTATATGGGTTAGCACGCTACTTTATAATTTTAACTAATAGGAGATTAATATGAAAAAATTTAAATTAAGCACTGCTATTGTAGCAGTTGCTTGGGCCACACTTAGCACGTTACAAGTCGCTCAAGCTGGAGAAATTAATATCATTATGGAAGAAGTTCCAGACTATGATATTGTTGCAAAGCTAACGGATCAATTCACTGAGCAGAATCCTGGGATCACAGTAAACTTTGACGCTATGCCATTTGATGCAATGCGCGATAAGATTCTAACATCATCATTAGCACCTTCAGCGACTTATGATGTTATTATAATCGATAACCCCTGGACTGACGAATTCGCAAGGGCTGGATTCTTAGAGCCTTTAGAATCACTTATCTCTAGCCAAGATGGCTATGCATATGATGACTTTGTTCCAGCCCTTGCTGATATAAGCAAGGTTGACGGTTCTATTTATGGTGTACCTTATTATAACTATGCCCTTGGTCTAATAGTTCGTCAGGATATTTTTGATTCGAAAGGTATAGCGATTCCAAAAACAATTGAAGATTATATGAGTGTTGTTAAATCATTGACAAATGGTGATATGTACGGCGCTGCTATGCAACCCCAAAAAGGTTACAAAATTATGGAGGAATGGAAAAACTGGTTATATGCTAACGGTGGTGAATTATTTGATGATGCTGGTAATGTGATTATTAACAATCAAGCCGCTGTTGATGCACTAAATCAGTATATCGAGACCCATGGTGAGGCTGCCCCACCAAACTCTGCAAACTGGGGCTTTGACGAGGCTTTGCGTTCTGTTTCCTCAGGTAAATCTGCCACGATGCTCTCCTATAACTGGATGCTTCCAGCTTTGAATGCGAAAGGTGGAATGTCTGGTGACCTTGCAGGTAATTTTACCCTTCATGAAGTTCCAGGTGGCAAGTCTGTTTTAGGACTTTGGTCATGGGGGATCACCGCAAACTCTGACAATAAAGACGATGCGTGGACGTTTATTTCATGGATTTCTAGTCCAGAGGTCGCAAAACAACGAGCTATTATGGGTGGCGCACCAGTTCGCAATAGTGTTATGAATAGTTCAGAAGTTTGGGAAAAGGGTTATGGAGAAGCTTATTATTCTGCGCTGGCCAACATTCTGGACGGCTCGGCACCATTGTCATCTGGAAACAACGCTGAGGAATTAATTGAAATAGTTGGCACTGAATTAAGTGCTGCTGTTACTGGCCAAAAGAGTGTTAAAGAAGCATTAGATGCAGCCGCAAATGGCGTGGAAAGAGCAATTAAATAATTTCACAAGAAGGGGTAGCGATTAGTACGCTACCCCTTTGTAACAATGAATGCAGCCTAAATGCACATTAAATATAAACTAATTTTGCCGTTGGTTTTTCTCCTATCTGGCATAATGCTTTACCCGTTGTTATTTTCTGTCTGGCTATCGCTTCAAGATTATCGTCTCACAAGAATAAATGACGTTCAGTTTGTAGGTTTCGAAAATTTTGGCTTAATTGCAACTGATCCAAGTTTTTTAAACGCAATGGGAAATACCATAAGCTTTGTGGTTAGTGCCGTAATATTTGAGTTGATTTTGGGACTCTCACTTGCGCTTCTTATTCAAAAGTTAGTTATTTTTCGAGGAGCTGTTAGATCAATTCTTCTTGCCCCCATGTTTATAACTCCTATCGCAGTAGGCTTAATGTTTCGTTTTTTACTGAACTCAGAAATTGGTGTAATCCCTTTCTACCTCTTAAAGTTTGGAGTTTCTATAGATTGGTTTGGGCCGGAATTAGCATTATTTTCGATAGTTATAATCGACGTATGGCAGTGGACCCCATTTATGCTTTTAATGTTCCTTGCAGGTTTGGAGGCTTTGCCAAAAACCCCATTTGAAGCTGCACGCGTTGATGGTGCAGGACGATGGTTAACCTTCTGCTCAATTACGTTACCAATGTTACGGCCTGTAATAGTTGTTGCTCTAATCATAAGAGCACTAGATGCATTTAAGGTTTTTGAATATGTGTTTGCAATTACCCGAGGTGGACCGGGTAATTCTACAGAGACTATTATGTATTATATTTATCAAACAGGTTTTCGTTTTTTTCGTATGGGTGAAGCTGCTGCTGCTTCAATTTTGCTGATTATATTTATTTTAGTATTCGTTATTTTATTAGTTAACTTATCACGACCAAAGGTGATAAAGTGATTATGTTATTTGAAAATCGAACGTCGCGATTTTTTGGCATAGTAGCAATTTTCATAGCTATCATTTTGGTTCTGTTTCCTTTTTTTTGGATATTTTTAGAGTCTATAAAACCACCTTCACTGGGTGGGAGACCAGATATATGGTTTTTTGAACCTTCATGGGAAAATTGGAGTGAGGTAGTGCTTTATAGTAGTGTGCCACTCAACATATTGAATTCGTTTTTTATCGCCTTGATTACAGTGGTCATATCACTGATATGTGGAGCACCTGCAGCTTATGCATTTTCTCGTTTTCGTGGCTTTAAGGGAGCAAGATACTCAATTCTCGCGGCAGAGATGATGCCGCCTGCAATTTTAATTCTTCCACTTTTTTTACTTCTTTATAAATTAGAGTTGATAGATAGTCGTATTGGAGTAATTACTGCGCACCTCACTTTTGTGATTCCTGTAGTTACATGGTTTCTGATTGGGTTTTTTGATGAAGTCCCAAAAGACCTTGAAGACCAGGCTATGATTGACGGCTATACAAGGTTTCAAGCCTTTTATAAAGTAATACTTCCAGTGGTAAGGCCTGGCCTTGGGGCGGCTGGTGTCTTTGGCTTTGTTCTCTCCTGGAATGATTTGTTTTATTCATTATTACTTACTGGAGCCGAGAGTCGCACACTGCCAGTTGCAATTGCTGGTTTCTGGACGTTTCGCGGAATTGAACTGGGCAAAATGGCTGTTGCCATTCTTATTGCAGTAATTCCAGTCTTAATTCTATCCTATTCAATTCAGAAGCATCTTATAAGAGGGATCGGGGGTAGTGGTGTCAAATATTAGAAAGAAATGTTGGTAATGGGCCAAGTCACTTTCAACAATCTCAGTAAATTCTTTGGTTCCACAAACATTATTAATGGACTGAACTTAGAGATACGTGATTCTGAGTTCTTAGTGTTGCTTGGACCTTCCGGATGCGGTAAATCTACGACTTTGCGCTTGCTTGCTGGTTTAGAAACGGTTTCGAGTGGAACAATCTCTATAGATGGCTGCGATGTTACCGCCCTTGAACCTCGTGAAAGAGATATAGCGATGGTTTTCCAAAATTATGCACTTTATCCAACCATGACTGTCGCACAAAATATAGGTTTTGGCCTCAAAGCCAAAAAAATTCCCCCTAAATTGATTAAAGAAAAAGTTGAAGAAATCTCTGATTTGCTAGGAATAACAAATCTTTTAAATAGAAAACCTAATGCTCTTTCAGGCGGACAACAGCAAAGGGTAGCCATTGGCAGAGCGATAGTTAGAAAGCCTAAAGTTTTTCTGTTTGATGAACCATTGTCGAATCTCGATGCAAACTTGCGTTTAGAAATGCGGACGGAAATAATGAAATTACATCGAGAATTAGGTGCAACTACTATTTTTGTGACTCATGATCAGGAAGAGGCTATGGCAATGGCCGATAGGATCGTCATTATGGATAATGGACTAATTGAGCAGGTTGGAACGCCAACGGAAATTTATTTTCAGCCAAAGACGCGCATGGTAGCCAGTTTTATCGGTAATCCAAGCATGAATTTTATACAAGGCAAAATTTCTCAAAACTTAGAAGTCAACACAGCAATTGGAAAGATTAAAGTAAATACTCTCTTAAATTCGGGTGAGGAAGTAGAAGTTGGAATTCGACCAGAAAAAATAAAAATTGTTGATTCAAAAAGTAGAGTAAATGAAATCGAAGTTAGAGTTTCGGTTACATATGTTGAGCTACTAGGACCTCGTGCGGTAGTAAAAATGAAGCATGAGAGTGGCCAGCAACTTACCTCTGTGGTGGAACATGATGAAATAGATAAATACAAGGTTGGAACTAAAATTAGTATTTCTTTAGACAGTCAGGCTCTACATATCTTTCCAAGAATAAAAGATTAAAGTTCTGCTGTGTGCAAACTGGTGGAGTTAGTATTAAGTATACTGCTTAAATTACAGTTTGTTTTCTAAAGCGGCCTTTTGCTTCTCACTCAAATGTTCGCCAAAATTATAG